>CANSLE010000069.1 GCA_947647645.1 uncultured Microbacterium sp. | reverse complement strand
CGCCTTCGTGACCGTCGTGACGCTGCTCGGCGCGGGCGCGGCGACGGTCGCGCCTGTCGCGCAGGCGCTCCACATCGGGAGCTACTGGCTTTCGGTGGGCGAGGGCAATCAAGCGGGGAGCTCGGCATCCGACCCGTTCGTGCAGACCTGGGGCGACCTCGTCATCATCGCTCCGGACGGCGGCGTGGACGGTTCGGTCTTCGTTCAGAAGATGTCGGGCAACACCCAGATCATGCAGGAGCCGCTCGGCGGGTCCGTCCGAATGGACATCGAGATCACCACGCGAGACGCCGCGGTCGACCGGGTCCGCCTCACGGATGCCGACGGCAGGTCATACGCGCGCCTGTCCGACGACCCCGACGTCACGAGCACCCGTCTCGCTGACGGGCGCATCCGTCTGACGATGACAGTGGGCGGCGCGAACGCCCGTGCTCACCACCGCATCGTCATCGAACAGGACAGCGGCTTCATCTCTGTCATGCAGTCATCGCCCGCAACGACAACAGGAGGATCCCGATGAGCGATTCCACACCAGACTCTGACGTGCTCCCGACATCCACTGCCGACGCTGTCGCGCCCGACGCGCCCGAAACCCGGCCGGGCCCGCGCATCCGCTGGGCAGGGGTCGTCTGGGGGCTCGTCTTCGCCGCAGCCGCCGCCGTCGGTGCCGCGCTGACCTGGACACCCCGCGCGCTCGACGACCTGGCGACGATCGTCCCTCAGCTGAACGGGCCGACGCTGGTGGCCGGTGCGCTCCTGGTGCTCGGAGCGCTCGCGCTGATCTCCGGACTCGTCGGACTGCTGCGTCACGCACAGAACGCGTCGGCCCGGCACCGCGCTTAACCGTCTGCACCGGCGAGAATGGACTCATGCGCACGATCCTCAACATCGTCTGGATCATCTTCGCCGGCTTCTGGCTCTTCGTCGGCTATGTGATCGCCGGGGTGGTGCTGTGCATCCCGATCATCACGATCCCGTGGGCGATCGCATCGTTTCGCACAGCGGGCTACGTGATCTGGCCGTTCGGCCGCACGATCGTGCCGAAGCCCACCGCCGGCGTCGGCTCGTTCCTCGGAAACGTCGTCTGGGTGATCCTGGCCGGGTGGTGGCTCGCGATCGGCCACCTCGTCAGCGGCATCGCACTCTGCATCACGATCATCGGCATCCCGATGGCGATCGCCGACTTCAAGATGATCCCGATCTCCCTCATGCCGCTCGGCAAGGACATCGTCTCCACCCGCCAGGGCGCGTTCGACCGGACGCTGTGATGCGGCAGCCGTTCCGGCGTCGCGCGGCGGTCCCGGTCATCCTGGCCGCCCTCGTCGCTCTCGCCGGATGCGCCGGGCCGGCCGGGTCGACCCCCACGCCGCGACCGAGCCTGTCCGCGCTGTGTGCGGACCCGATCGTCGTGACGTGTGGGATCGACGAGGTCTCGGCATCCCTCACGGTCGGCGCCGGCGCCTCGCCCGACGACGTCCGCGGGCTCCTGCGCCGCGTGCACGCCGCCGCGACCGCCGATGGCGACACCGGCGAAGTGACGCTGACCCAGCGCGCCCCCGACGCGATGAAGCCGGACCCCGACATGTCCGCGCCTCGGCTGTGGTCCCTGACCGCGTATCCGGGGGACCTCGTGGATGCCGAGGCCCACCTGTCCGAGATGCTCGCCGTGGCCGCGATGCCGGGGACCTTCGGCATCGCCTCCGGCACGTGGCCGCACGTCGACGTCGCCGACATCGACCGCTTCGGCGCGGCCTTCCACGCGGTGTCGGCACTGCCGTTGTTCGCAAACGGCGGCAGCTACCGGCTCGCGGCGGTCGACAAGCGTCTGCGCATCGAGCACACCCCGGCGTGGGTGACGCCGGCCTTCGTCGACGAGGTCATCGACATCGCCGTCGGCCATCCGCGCGCGGAGGTGCTCCTCGAAGCCCCTCGCGGCGGTGCGGAACCGCCCGCGCTCTACATCTCTCACCTCACGGCAGACGAAGCGGCCGCCGTCGCCCAGCGCCTGAACGCCTTCGCTGCTCCCGTCCCCGACGGCGCCGCGGGAGTGCGCATCCCCTACACTCTCGGCACCCTGGGCAGCGACGGCGTCGCGTACACGAACGGTGACGTCGGCGGAGTGTCATAGCCTGCCGCAGCCGACTCTCCTCGTCATGCGTGGACACATATCGCAATCACAGGTCACACTCCTCGCCGCGGCGGCGGATGCGGGTTAGCGTGAAGACGTCCCCTCCTCGGGGCATCGCGGCGATCCGGGTGGTCCCGGGCACCGGTTCATACCCGGTCGCGTTGCGGGTTCGACTCCCGCCGTCGCGTCTCTTCTGAAGGGCCCGAGATCCTTGTAATCACGCGGATCTCGGGCCTTCTCGCTCTCGGCGAAACGCGTTTTGCCCACACTTTTCGCAACATCCGAGTCGTCAAGGCTCAGGCCATCTGTCACGAAACGAGGCCGGCAGAAGCACTCGATGATGCCCACCTGCTGCCACTCAGACGCATCCTGGGAATCGCCTCCCTCGGAGAGGAGGCTTTACGTTCCCTCTCGTAGGGTCGTCAGATGCAGGCTCTCCGATTCCTCGCCCTTGCAGGACTGGCAACGGCCTCCGCGGCGATATTGGCGGGATGCTCGGTCGATACGTTGATCTGGGGACCGGACGGCGCTCAGGTGATCATCACGACCGAAGCCCTGATCCAGGATCTCGAGTCCGGGGAAACATCGGATCTCGTGTGCGAGGACTCCGAAGCAGATCTCGGCGTTCCTGACGATTGGGATGGCCTGTCCGCGGGCGAACCAGAGCGGTTTGTTGCGGATTTCTGGGAGGAACAGGTTCCGCTCGATCCACAGTGGAGTATCAACTTGGAGGGCCTTCCCGATGGTGCCGTTCCTGGCGAGGAGCACCCGGGCGATGTCTTCTACCGGGAGACCGACGATGGCCTCTGCGTGATCGATGTCGCCTGGTCGACTCTGATCTACGCAGGCTGAACGTCGCCACATAGCCGCACGGTCGTGCGCGAAATCCGCTCGCGCACGTGTCCGTCACCGGTCACCCCAAAAGAGCTGTTCGGGTCCATCGCCAGTCATTGCTCGGCCGGGTCCACTGCTCTCGCCCGCCGTCTGCCTCTTGAGCAACGTCGGTGAGCCAGATCGTCGAATCCGGCCCCCAGCCACCAATGACAGATGCATACTCCGCGTCGACTTCGATCAGCCGCGTGGCTGCCGAAAGGTATCCGAGTGTGGTGAGATGCACGGCGTCCCATCTCTCGGAGACGCGCTGCCAGTCCGGAATCAGCCATCTTCCGTGACGACCCGTGACGCGGAACCAGTCGTGCCGCCGCGAGGCGGTGACCTCCATCGGGTATTCCCGGCACAGGTCCGCCCAGTCGTCGGGCGACTGGATCTCGAGCGTCTTGCCTGACCCGCGCACCGGGATGACTGTGGCGGCCTCCCAGCCGAGAGAGTCCTCCACCAACTCGAGAGCATCCAGGACACTCCCTCTGGTGCTGAGCAGCCTTTGCGGCACGGACCACCATGTCCCAGACCAGTTCGCGTGCGGATCGGCGGGACGTTCCCTCGTGGCCCTGGCCTCCTCATCCCGCGTTCCCCGTGCCCACTCCGCAAGAACGACTGCGGGAGCCGATTCCAGCGCTCCAGCCCCGTGGATCGGATGCCACTCCACAGCCCACTGCGCCGGCTCTCGGGGCGCCGTGAGCCCAGGGATCGCTGGGACGACGCGTTCGGCGATCCGCCGGAGAGCCCTCTGCACCGCCGGGAGCGCAGCGACAGCATCCTCGCCGTCGGGCTCCTGCCAGTAGCGAGCAAGGTCGACCGACCTCTGCAACGAGGCCCGAAGGATGTTCTTGCGGATCGCGGCCAGGTCGACTCCGTCGATCAGTTCCGCGACCGCATCCCCTGTATATGCCGGGTGCTTCTCGTGATCGGGTGCGTCATCACCGGTGCGAAGGAGAACACCCGGGTTCGGGTCGAGCTCGTGCCCAAGCCAGAACAACGCCGAGCGCACCCCCTCGTCCGTACCCGCCACGTACTCCAGACACATCCGACGGCCACGCGGGCCGAGCATCAGAGAATCCGTCAGGTTGGTCATGGACCCAGCCTGCCCGAAGTTCGCTCGACACCCGCTGTCGAATAGCGCGATGCGCAGAGGGCGTCGGCGCCGTGTGCTTCGGCCAGTCGTGGCAGCCTGGCGACAACGTTGGCGACTGTTCCCCTCGCCGAGCGGCTCCGGGTTGACGTCGAACGCAGGTGCCAGCTTCCAGTGGACGCCTCGACGCAGGAGCCCGTGATTGCGCAGGTGATCGTCGAGATTGCCGACGATCGCGCCGAACACCGCCCGTCGCCACAGCTGCGTGGTGTCCGCACCGGCGAGCTGCGCAAAACCGACGACGTCGAGCCAGTCACCGCCGTCGCCAAGACGACCGCGCTCGGTGCGGAACGGATCAGCGGCAGCCACAACCCCGTCCATGAGCCCGAGAACGCGCATCACCCGCAGGGCGACCGCCCGGCCCCTCCCCACGCTTTCGCAGGCACAGGGCATACGCTCTCCTCGTCTGACACATCCGTCGGCGCGAGGAGGCCCCCATGCGCAGAACCCCGATCCTGGCCGCGATCGCCCTGGCGGCGTTCGCCCTCACGTCGTGCAGCAGCGGGGGCGGTCCCGCGGCGGAGACCCCCAGCGCCTCCCCCTCGACGCGTCCTCCGCTGCAGACGACGACACCGGGTCCGGTCGGGCCGACCGGACCCGCGATCGAGGTGCCGCAGAGCCGCTGGGACGCGCTCGTCGCCGACCTGGCGGCCCGCGGGGTCAAGGGCACTCCCGAGCTCGTCTCGTCGGCGGCCGTGACCTTTGCCGACAGCTCGCTCGGCTGCGCCACGCCTGGCCAGTCCTACACGCAGGCGCAGGTCGCCGGCATGCGGGTGCTCGTCGCGGTGGACGGCAAGACCTATGACTACCGGTTCGGACAGGGCGCCGAACCCAAGCTCTGCGGCGCCTGAGCGCGCCCGGCGCGCACAGGAGAGGGGGTGGATGCCGCGGCATCCACCCCCTCTCCGTCACCGGGCTACTTCTTCAGCGGCAGCAGCAGCGCCTCATCGGCACCCGACGGGTTGTCCATCACGACCACCATCGAGCCGAGCGGTTTCTGCGCCTCGATCTGCTTCGCGTCGAAGACGACGTCGAGGCTCGCGGAGCCGCGCTTGGGCACCGTGACGAACTGTCCGTTGCTGATCGCCGGAGCGGTCGGGTCATACGTCGCCCACCCGTCGACCGCGTCGGAGGCGTTGTTCGAGGCGTGCGTGCGTGCGGTGTAGGAGAAGGCACCGGTGATGCCCAGCGCGCTCGCCCGCACCGGCAGCAGCAGCGTGCTGCTGTCGGTCGGCGCCTGGGTGAGGAAGCCGGCGGCCGCCGTCTCCTTCGTCTTCGCGTTGACGATGAACACCTCGGACAGCCCGTTGGTGTCGCCGTTGCGGACACTTCCGGAGTCGGCCGACATCACGATCCAATCGGCCTGGCCGTCGCGGTCGGTGTCGATGACGATGTCGTACTCGTTCGCCGCCGCGTTGGACCACCGGTGGTGCATGTTCATCGCGAACACCATCAGCGTGTCATCCCCGTCCGGGAGCGACTGCACGCCCACGGCCCGGATGTCGTAGCCGGTGTCGGCGAGCGTCGTCGTCGCATCCTTCGGGTCGGACAGACCCCAGGTGTAGACGTCGGCACCGGCCGGCAGCGCGCCCGCGAGGTTGCGCAGGGTGAGCTTCCTGGCGCCGTCGGCGACCTTCTGCGCCCCGTTGAACCACGGGCCGTTCATCGTCGCCTTCACGGTGCTGTTCGCGCGCGGGACGAGGAGGTACGGGACCCGCAGCGTCGACCCGTCCCCGCTCAGCACGATGTCGCCGGAGATCTCCGAGAACGCGAACTGATCGGCGGCGCCGACCGATCCCGGCACGTCCTTCGCGGCGGCGGCGACGATGAGCAGTACCTTCGCACTGCCGCCGGCCGGCACCGTGATCGTCCGGTTCGACAGCAGGACCCGGGCCTTCTGCGACTGCGTGGACGGTGCCGTGGAGACGTCGTAGCGCACGGCGGTGGGGCCGTCGTTGCGGACCGTCACCGTCTTGACGCCGCCGAAGCCGAGCGGCGACTCCTGGAAGCCGAAGCTCAGCGCCGACTCGCGCGCCCACCCGCTCTCGGTGCGGAACGCGTCGCCCGTCGCGGTGACCGTGGTCCCGACGGCCTGCGCGGCATCGACGAGGCCCACGCCTCCGAGCGTCAGGCTCTGGCCGGCGACCTTGTCGGGATCGGCGGTCGACACCACGGATGCCGCGATCTGCGGAGCCGTCCACGACGGGTGCGCCTCGGCCGAGAGGGCCGCGACGCCCGCGACGTGCGGAGCCGCCATCGACGTGCCCGACAGGATCGCCGCGCCGTTGCCGGAGCCGACGGCCGCCGAGGCGATGGACACGCCGGGCGCGGCGACGTCGGGGCTGATGGCGCTGTCACCCGAACGCGGTCCCGAGGAGCTGAACGAGGCATAGCCACGGAAGCCGGGGTTGGCGATCTGGGTGGCGACGAGGCTCGCGGTCGCCCCGGCGACGAACGCGGGACCGCTCGATGACCGCACCCCGAGGAACGGGATGGTCAGGTCGAAGGGCTGACCGGTGTCGGCGTTGGACGTGACCGGTCCCTCGTACGGCGGGAGGTCGTCGGTCGCGTTGACCATGACGACGGCGGCGGCTCCGGCCTGCTGACCGTAGATCGCTTTGGCGACACGGGCGCACGATCCGCGGTCGACGACCGCGAGCTGGTGTCCGCCGGGCACGATGCCGGCCGCGGTGAAGGCCGCGGGAGAGCATCCGAGCGCGTTGTCGCCGGTTAGGCGCACGACAGAGAGGTCGCCGATGCCGGCGAGCGATGCGCCGTTGGCGTTGATGGCCTCGACGGCGGTGCCGCCGACCGTGATCGTCGCCCCGGGGAAGCCCTCGGCGCTGTCGACGGCCGATACCGAGATGACCCCGTCACCCGTGCCCGGCGAGCCGGTCAGGTACGGGTTGTGACCCGCGTTGCCCGAGGAGGCGACCACGACGACGCCCGCACCCACCGCGTTGGCGGCGGCGACGGCATCCGGGTCGTCCGCCCGGCCGAAGGACGAGCCGAGGGACATGTTGACGACGTCCATGCCGTGCTCGACCGCCCAGTCGAGGGCCGGGACCACGACGTCGGTCGAGCCCGCGCAGCCGAACACACGCACGGCGTACAGGTCGACCTGCGGCGCGACGCCCGGGCCGACGCGGAACGCGTTCGACGGGGTGGTCGTGTCGTACGGTCCTCGATACGTGGTGCCGTCGGCGAGCACGCCCGAGCCGCCGGCGGTGCCGGCGACGTGCGAGCCGTGACCGTTGCAGTCGAGCGGATTGTCATCGGGGTGAGGCACCGGCTGGTAGGAGGCGCTGGTGGGATCGGCGTTGTAGTCGTCGCCGACGAGGTCGATGCCGCCCTTCACCCGCGGGGCGTCGGGACCGTACAGCGTCGGGTCGGCGGGCTGCGACGAGGACGCCTTGGCCGCGTCGAACGCGGCGACCGTGCCGGGGCCGCCGAAGGTGGCGTGGGTGTAGTCGATGCCCGTGTCGATGATCGCGACCTTGACGTTCTTGCCCGTGTAGCCCGTGCTCTGCCACACCTCGGGAACCCCGAGGAACGGGACCGACACGGCGTTGTCGACCGCATAGGTGCGAACGGGATGGACGGCGACCACATTGGGCAGCGACGCGATCGCGTCCAGCTCGCCGGCAGGCACCTTCGCCTGCAGCCCGTTGTAGGCCGACTGCATCTCCGCCTGCACCGTGCCCCCCTTGTCCTCAATGGCCGCCGTCACGGGCTCCTGGGCGCCCTTGAGCCGGCTCTTGACGTCGCCGCGCTCACCGTCGCTCAGCTCACGCCCCTTCTCTGCCTCGACGACCGCCACCGGGTCACCCGTCATCTCGACCACGACGGTCACGAGGCCGTCGGCGCCGATGGACGCGGAGGTGAACGATGTCGACACCTTTCCGGCGGATGCCGCAGGCAGGAACCGGGACGACGGGTCGCTGCCGTCGGGAGTGGCCGCATATGCGGCAGCAGAGGGCAACAGCAGCGCGATCGCGCCGGCTGTGGCGAGGATGCGTCGGTGCAAGGGGGGACCGCCTTTCGTGCAGGGAGATCTGCCACATCGGGGTATGACGCGGCTGTATGGAGGCTATGCACCCCCTGCACGGCGGGGAAGGAGGATGAGAGGATCCTCATCCGACACGGTCTGCGGCGCTAAGCGATGCGCGTTCCCGGCGGAAGAGTGCGCGCCGGTGTGCGCGTGCGCGCCCACGCCCACCACAGCAGAAGCGCGGCGAGTCCGACCTGCACCGCGAGGCCGACGAACCAGCTCGGCACCGTCCCGTCGATGATCTCCCGCGGCATCGGCCGCGGCCGATCGTCGAGATACACCCCGGGGCGGCAGTCGTCCCACCGCTGCTCGAGCGCCGGCGGGATCTGGGCCGACCGCACCGACAGCTTGAGCGATCCGAAGAGGTCGTCCGGGTAGCCGTGCTCGTTGTAGGTCGTCGGGGTCGCGTCGCCGAGAATGACGAACGGGTTCGCCGACAGCACCCACCACACATAGTCGAAGCGCGGCACGCGGTACGTGCCCGTCTGCCACTCGCCGCAGACGAACTGCCCGGTATCGTCCCCGCACCGCCGGGATCCGTCCCTGCAGACGTGAGCGCCGTCCGCGCCGAACTCGTACGACCGCGTGACAGAGGTGCCCTCGCTCGCGATCGCGGAGCCGACGAGTCCGTAGGCGAGCGGCGTGCCGACGGCGAGGGCCGCCACCACGAGGTAGGTCGTCGCGACCGAGAAGAGCGGGCGCGCGATCACCCCCGACAGCGCGACGCCGATGGCTGCGATCACGCCCGTCTCGACGACGAGGACGGCCAGGGAGACGAGCACCGTCAGCGGTCGCACACCACCCGCGAAGGTCGCGATCACGAGGAACGGCGCCGCGACGGCCGCGAAGGCGAGACCGGTGATCCATCCGGCGAGGAACTTGCCGAGCAGGATCTCGCCGGTGGTGGCGAGCGTCACCTGCACGGGCGCGAGGGTCGCGGCATCCCGATCGCCGTTGATGCTGTTGCCGCTGAGCGTGGGCGAGACCAGCAGGACGAGCAGCAGGGTGACGCAGACGACGACCGAGAACACCCCCCGGCCGCTCTGTCCCCACCCGCCGTAGGCGAGGAACGCGAGACCCGTGACGGCGATGAGAATGAGCGCGAAGACGCCCAGCAGCACGTACCAGGACACGGTGCGCACGCGCTGGAGCAGCTCCAGCCGCGCGATCGTCCACAGCCGCGCGGCGCTCATGAGCGGTCTCCTTCGAGGTCGAGGAAAGTGTGTTCGAGCAGGCCGGTCGCCGCGGCGAACTCGGCCACCGGCAGCCCCGCGCCCACGAGGACGGCCAGGGCGGATGCCGCGTCGCCGTCGCTGGCGAAGGAGAGGAGCAGATCGCGGCGGTCGACGGGCACGAGTGCGGCGTCGAGCCCGAGCGCCCGGGCGACCGGG
>CANSLE010000068.1 GCA_947647645.1 uncultured Microbacterium sp. | reverse complement strand
CGATCACGCGGGCGACCTCGGCGTCGCGGGAGATGGGTGCCCCGGCGGCGTTGATGAGCAGGCAGCCGTGCGCGGCCGGCATCGAGCCGACGCGCGCGAACGCGTCGGAGAGTCCCCGCAGATAGGCGGCGAGGGCTCCGGCGTCGACGGGTCGCGCCGCCAGCGAGGCGAGCCGGGGCCGGACGACCTCGTCGAGGTAGCTCTGCACAGCCGCGTCGAACAGCCCGCGCTTCGAGTCGAACGCGTTGTAGATGCTCGAACGGTTCAGCCCGGTCGCCGCCTCCAGGCCGGCGATCGAGGCGTCCTCGTACCCGTGCTCCCAGAAGAACTGCCGCGCGGCGCGCACGACCGCGACCCGGTCGAACTCCCGACTTCTGGCCACAGCATCCACCCCGCTTTCTAAACCGACCGTTTCAGTATATATTGAACCAATCAGTTCAGAAACAGGAGGATCCTGATGGTCATCGTCGGTCTCGTGCTCGCCTCCATCGCGGCACTCATGCACGTCTTCATCTTCTGGCTCGAATCCATCGCCTGGACCACCCCCCGCGCGCGCGCCACCTTCGGCACGAGCGCCGAAGAGGCTCAGGCCACCCGGGACATGGCGTTCAACCAGGGCTTCTACAACCTGGTCCTCGCGATCCTCGTCGCCGTCGGCGTCATCCTGTTCGCCACCGGCGCCACGGCCCCCGGGGCGGCGCTCGTCTTCGCCGGCGCCGGCTCGATGGCCGCGGCGGCGCTCGTCCTGCTGCTGTCGAGCCCTGACAAGGCGGCCGCCGCGCTGAAGCAGGGCGTCCTCCCCGCTCTCGGTGTGATCGCCCTGGCCATCGGCCTGCTGAGCTGACGCCGCCCAGACCCGAACCCCTCCCACCCCATCCCACCCCATCCCACAAGGAGAACGAATGACAGACGCCACCAGCACCCAGATCCAGCTCGCCGCCCGCCCCGTGGGCTGGCCGACGCACGACGACTTCCACGTCGCACAGGTGACCTACGGCGCCCCGCAGCCGGGCGAGGTGCGCGTGCGCAACGAGTTCGTCTCCGTCGACCCCTACATGCGGGGGCGCATGAACGACACCCGCAGCTACGTCGCTCCGTATGCCATCGGCGAGACGATCACGGGCGGTGCCGTCGGGCGCGTCGTGGCCTCGGCATCCGACGACCTGCCCGTCGGCACGGTCGTGCTGCACCAGCACGGCTGGTCGGACATCGTCCAGGCGGATGCCGCGACCTTCCGCGCCATCGCCGAGATCCCCGGGGTGCCGCTGTCGCTCACCCTGCACATCCTCGGCATGACCGGGCTCACCGCCTACATCGGCCTCACCGCGATCGCGCACCTGAAGCCCGGTGACACGGTCTTCGTCTCGGGCGCCGCCGGCGCGGTCGGCACCGCGGTCGGGCAGATCGCCAAGCGCCTCGGCGCCGGCCGCGTCATCGGCTCGGCCGGAACTCCGGAGAAAGTCGCTCTGCTGACCGAGAAGTACGGCTACGACGCCGCTTTCGACTACAAGTCCGGCGATGTGCGCACGCTGCTCGCCGAAGCCGCCCCCGACGGCATCGACGTGTTCTTCGACAACGTCGGCGGCGACCACCTCGAGGCGGCGCTCGACGTCTTCAACGACGGCGGCCGGGCGGCCCTGTGCGGTGCGATCACGAGCTACAACACGACCGAGCGCGTCGCCGGCCCGGACAACATGGCGAACATGATCACGCGGGGCCTGACGATGCAGGGCTTCACCCTCGCGGCCCACCTGCACCTGGCGCCCGAGTTCCAGCAGAAGATCTCGGGCTGGTTCGCCGAGGGCGGCATCGTGTACGACGAGACGATCGTCGACGGCATCGAGAACACGGTCGACGCCTTCCTGTCGATGATGCGCGGCGCCAACACCGGCAAGATGCTCGTCCGCGTCTGAGCCCACGCCTCTTTCCGGCGAACCCCCGGTTCGGGGTCGCGTCTGGCCGCGTCACGGCACTCGTGACGACCACGCGCGACCCCGAACCGGGGTGCTGGCGTCAGCGGAGGGCGAGCAGCCGGTCGGTGTCGCCGAACACCTCGAGACCCGCGCAGGCACCGATGCCCTCCAGCAGCACGCGCCCCGCGGCATCCGTGTGCCGGATCATCACCCGCGCGTCCAGGGTCTCCTCGACCCGCTGGTGCATCGCGGTGCGCAGCGGGGCGTGCAGCAGACCGCCACGCACGCGCTCGGCCTCGAGCTCCAGGATGCCGTCGGGGCCGCTCATGCTCCAGCGCACCCGATCGTCGTCGATCTGCAGCAGGCGTTCGCGGGAGCGGTTGTAGGTCGTCCACCGGTGCAACCGTCCGCCGTGGCGAAGTCCGACGATCGAGCCGCGGAACGAGCCGCGCAGCCACGGGATGATCGCGACGGATGCCACGAGAGACGCCTCGGCGCCGTCGCCGACGACCGCGTCGATGTGATTCGAGGCGAGCCAGACGTACCCGGCCGGGAACGCCTGCCCCCAGTCCTTCTCGATGTAGCCGCGGCCGCCGTCGAACGAGACGTCCCGCCCCTCGACCTCTATCGTCCCGGTGAGCGCGTGCCCGAACGAGACGACCCCATGGAAGCACTCCATGAAGGGGACCAGCCCGTACCAGCCCATGATCCCGGGCTCGCGCATCGTCGCCGGCCATGGCTCCAGGGGCGAGGCATAGGCGATGCGGCCGCGCAGCTGCGGCAGGTCGAGCTCGACCCCCTGGCCGTCGAAGCGGTTGGCGCCCACCCGCACCTCGAAGCGGCGGTCGGATGCCGAGAACTCCGCCGGATCGAAGCGGTGGCACCACGAGCGCCCCGAGACCCCGTCGAGCACCTGAACGAACGACTCGTCCACCGGCATCCCGCCCCCGCCGTCGCCGCGGAAGACACCGGGGATGACGGCCCAGCGCTGTGCACGGTCCGCGGTGACGAGCTTGACGTACCAGCCCTCGAAGAAGGGGCGCCCGGCAGCGCGGCCGTGGAAGGCCTCGGGATGCCGGGCCCCGCGCACGTACGCCATCGGAGTCCGCATGCCGGACACCCTACGCGGGGAAGGCGCCGTTTCGACGCGCTGCGCTCCCGACGCGACCGGCGGGGTGACCGGGGGAGGCGGCTGAGCAGGGTGAGCCGCCGGTGTCAGCCGATCGTCGTGCCGAAGAGCGTGCCGACCAGATACGTCGCGCCGAGGGCCAGCGCGCCGCCGACGACGGTGCGCAAAATGGCGCGGCCCCGGTTCGCCCCGCCGATCCATGCGGCGAGGTAGCCGGTGACAGCGAGCGCGACGAGCACCGCGACGAACGTCCAGATCAGACGGGCCGGGTGCGGCAGGAAGAGGATCGTGGCCATCGGCAGCAGAGCGCCGACGGTGAACGCGATCGCCGAGGCGAGCGCGGCGTGCCACGGGCTCACGACGTCGTCCTGGTCGATGTTGAGCTCTGCCGACAGGTGAGCCGCGAGCGCGTCGCGTGCGGTCAGCTCGGTCGCGACGCGCGTGGCGGTGTCCTCCGTGAGCCCCTGCGCGCGGTAGATGCCGATGAGCTCGGCGAGCTCCGCCTCGGGGTCGTCGGCGAGCTCCGCGCGCTCCTTCTCGATGAGCGCCCGCTCCGAGTCGCGCTGGCTCGACACCGACACGTACTCGCCGAGGGCCATCGAGATCGCGCCGCCGACGAGCGCCGCGGAGCCGGCGAGCAGCACGGGCAGCACCTCCGACGTCGCCCCGGCGACGCCGACGACGACCGCCGCGGTGGACACGATGCCGTCGTTGGCCCCCAGCACACCGGCACGCAGCCAGTTCAGCCGCTGCGCCATTCCGGCGCGGTGAGGCTCGTCGGGGTGCGCGGCGACGTTCTGGGTCATGCCCTCACGCTAGGCCGCCGGCCCGGGCGCCGCCAGCAAGGCAAGCCCAAGCGAACCCGGGTCGGTGAGCGAGCGCAGCGCGAAACGCGTCCGTCAACCCAGCGGGTGCTCGTGCAGGGCGGACGACAGGCTCGCGCCGTTCACGTCGAGGTACAGCTGGCCCTCGGTCACCGACAGCGTCACGGCGTTTCGCCGCTGAACGGCGGATGCCGCGGCATCCACGAAGCCGGCGTCGAACGTGCGCAGCGAGATCTCCTCGGCCCGGTGGATCTTCTTGCCCGCCCACAGCGGCAGGAGCTTGGCCGGGTCGCGGTGACTGTAGACGACGGTGCGGTCGGCGACCTTGCTGCCGCGGTGCAGTCGGTCGGCGTCGGGGGCGCCCACCTCGATCCATGCGGTGATCGCGCCCGTCGCGTCCCGCACGAGGACGGCGGGTTCGTCGGTGGCCGAGACGCCTTCGGTGAACGCGATGCCGTCGGTGCACTCGAGGCAGTAGGCGAGCAGCCGGGTCATCATGAACGCGTCGGTCTCGGACGGATGCCGGGCCATCCGCAGCGACAGGTCCTCGTACACGCCGCGGTCGACGTCGGCCACCTGGACATCGAAGGTGTGCATCACCGCGCCGGTCGCCATGTGTCCAGCCTAGGCGCCCGCCGCGCTCGTCCCGGTGTCGGCGGCATACGGCAGAGTGGGATCGGACACCGTCATCGGAAGGAACTCCATGCAGCAGCGCACGATCGGGCCGTTCACCGTCTCCGCCATCGGCCTGGGCGCCATGCCCGTCTCGATGAACAACGACGACGCCCTGCCCGATCGCGATGACGCGATCGCGACGGTGCACGCCGCCCTGGATGCCGGGGTCACCTTCATCGACACGGCCGACATCTACGCGCCCTCGTGGGACCAGATGGGGCACAACGAGCGCATCGTCCGCGACGCGCTCGCGTCGTGGGACGGCGACGCGAGCGGCATCCTCGTCGGAACCAAGGGCGGCATCACGCGCACCGCCGAGAAGGACTTCGGCCGCGACGGATCGCTGGCGTATCTCCGCTCCGCGGTGCAGCGTTCGATGGACAACCTCGGGGTCGAGATCATCGATCTGTACCAGTATCACCGCCCCGATCGCTGGATGGTCTACGGCGAGATCATGCAGAACCTCAAGACGCTGCAGGACGAGGGGCTCGTCCGCGCGATCGGCATCTCCAACGCGAGCGTGGAGGAGATCGCGATCGCCCGCGAGGTGCTCGGCGAGGGCAACCTGACCAGCGTGCAGAACGAGTTCTCGCCGCGGCATCCGGGCAGCTTCGGCGAGCTGCAGTACTGCGACCGGCACGGCATCGCCTTCCTCCCGTGGAGTCCGCTCGGCGGCACCGGCGGGGGCGGGCGCTCCGTGGGCGAGCGGTTCGGCGTCTTCCGGGAGATCGGCGAGGCGCACGGCGTGAGCCCGCAGCAGGTGGTGCTCGCATGGGAGCTGTCGCTGAGCCCCGTCGTCGTTCCCATCCCGGGCGCGCGACGCGCGGCATCCATCGCCGACTCGGCGCGCGCCGCCGACCTGGAGCTCAGCGACGACGAGCTCGCGCACTGCTCCGCCGCGGTCGGCCTCGAGCTCTGACACGGCGTTCGACGCGCTGCGCCCGCTCGACTCCCCGCGGCGCAGCCGTGCCCGCGCGCCACGCGGCCCCGGACGGACTTGCGATCAGACGGACGAATCTATAAGTTGCAAATAGCAACAAATAGGTCGAAGGAGTTCTGATGAGTGACGACACCGAGCACTCGATCGCCCTGACGACGCTGGCGGCGCGGGATGCGGATGTACGCAGCCTGCTGGCTGGCGGATGGATCCGCTACCGCACCTCCCCCGGGTTGCAGGAGCTCTCCCGGGAGGCGCACGCCGCGTGTGCGCGGATCGGGCGGGTGTACGACGACGACCCCGACGAAGCGCTGCGGCTGTTCCACGATCTGGTGCCCGGTGCGGGGGAAGGGATCGAAATCCGGCCGCCGCTGAGCATCGACTACGGCGAGCGGCTGATCATCGGGGATCGGACGTTCATCAACGCCGACTTCATGATCATCGGCGGCGGCCGCGTGACGATCGGCGCCGACACCCTCATCGGGCCCCGTTGCGCGATCTACACTCCCAATCACGCCGAGGATCTCGACGCCCGGCTCGAAGGGTGGGAGCTGCCCGAGCCCGTGACGATCGGCAGCAATGTGTGGCTCGGCGGGTCGGTCACCCTCACCCCCGGCGTGACGATCGGGGACAACGCCATCGTCGGCGCAGGATCGGTCGTCACTCGTGACATCCCCGCCGGCGTCATCGCCGTCGGCAACCCGTGTCGGCCCATCCGCGAGATCAGCGCGGCACGCGTCGCTCCCGTCTCCCTCTGAACGGCTCGACAGGAGACGTGCGGCGCCGCCGACACCGCGGCGCCGCATCGGATCGACCCGCCCCCGCCCGCAACAGAGAGCAGGATCAGATGCACTGCCTTGAGTGCACCACCACCGACACTCGACGAGAGGCCGCTGCCGTCTGCAGTGCGTGCGGCGCGGCCGCGTGCCCGACCCACACCCACGAGCTCAGGACCGAGGTCTGGTCGCAGAGCATCGGCAACCCCACGGTGCGCGTGGTTCGGCGACTGCACTGCAGCGAATGCGCCCGGCTCGAAGCGCACCGCGCGCCGACGCCCTCCCCTACCATCGGCTGATTTTTCACGACACGCGTGCGTGCGTGTCGCATCAGCGAAACACGGCGCATCCATGATGGCGGGATGACGCAGAACGAGCCGCCCTCGCGGATGGATCCGGAGGATGCCCGCGAGAACGCACGCGAGCTGACCGGTGACCGCACCGAGGCCGTGCAGGACTTCTCCAGCGAGGATGCCGGCTACCACAAGACCCTGCGCCCGCGGCAGATCCAGATGATCGCGATCGGCGGCGCCATCGGCACCGGCCTGTTCATGGGCGCCGGGGGGCGGCTGGCCTCCAGCGGCCCGTCGCTGATCCTGGTGTACGCCGTCTGCGGCTTCTTCGCGTTCCTCATCCTGCGTGCACTCGGCGAGCTCGTCCTGCACCGGCCGTCGTCGGGGTCGTTCGTCTCGTACGCCCGCGAGTTCTACGGCGAGAAGCTCGCGTTCGGCGCCGGATGGATGTACTTCCTCAACTGGGCGATGACCTCGATCGTCGATGTGACCGCCGCGGCGCTGTACGTGAAGTTCTGGGCGCAGTACTGGGAGCCGCTGCAACACGTCCCGCAGTGGCTGATCGCGCTGATCGCCCTCGTCGTGGTGCTGTCGCTGAACCTCGTGAGCGTCAAGCTCTTCGGCGAGATGGAGTTCTGGTTCGCACTCATCAAGGTCGCCGCACTCGTCATCTTCCTCGTCGTCGGCATCTGCTTCCTGATCTTCGGCGGCGCGACGGATGTCGGGCCCACCGGATTCAGTGTCATCTCCGACAACGGCGGCCTCTTCCCGATGGGCGTCGTCGCCCCGCTGCTCGCGATCTCGGGCGTGGTCTTCGCCTACGCGGCCATCGAGCTGGTCGGCACCGCCGCGGGCGAGACCGCGAACCCCGAGAAGGTCATGCCGAAGGCGATCAACACCGTCGTCATCCGCATCGCGCTCTTCTACGTCGGCTCCATCCTGCTGCTGTCACTTCTCCTGCCGTTCGGCACCTACGAGGCGGGACAGTCACCGTTCGTCACGTTCTTCTCGCACATCGGCTCCCCCGAGACCGGCGCGATCGCCGGATCGGTCATGAACTTCGTCGTCCTCACGGCGGCACTGTCGAGCCTCAATGCGGGCCTGTACTCCACGGGGCGCATCCTGCGTTCGATGTCGGTCAACGGCTCCGCCCCGGCGTTCACCGCCGCGATGAGCAAGAACGGCGTGCCGTTCGGCGGCATCCTGCTCACGGCGGTGATCACCCTGGCGGGCGTCGGCATCAACGCGCTCTGGCCCTCGCAGGCGTTCGAGATCGTGCTCGAGGTGTCGGCCCTCGGCATCATCGGCGGCTGGGCGACGATCATCCTCTGCCAGCTCAAGCTCGTGAAGTGGGCCAAGGAGGGCAGGCTCCAGCGGCCGTCCTTCCGCCTGTTCGGGGCACCGTTCACGTCGTATCTGACACTGGCCTTCCTCTTCTTCGTCCTCGTGACGATGGGCTTCTCGGAGACCGGCAGGTGGGTGCTCGCCTCGCTCATCGTGCTGATCCCGGCGTTGATCATCGGCTGGTACGCCGCCCGCGGCAAGATCCAGGCCGCCGTCGCGGCCCGCGCGGGCTACACCGGCACGCATCCTGTGATCGCGGAACGCCAGGCCACGCAAGCGGCGCGGCAGCGGCGGCGCTGACGTCGGCCTCCCTCCCTCCGGAGGCGGCGGGCCCGATGGGACCTGGCAGACTGGTCGTATGCGTCGCTCCCGGACTCCGCGCGTCGCACGGGGTGCGGTGGTCGCCTCCGTCGCGACGTTCACGGCGCTGCTGTCGCACGTCGTCGCCGGTGGAACGGTCCCGGGGCCGCTCGGGATCGTCGCACCGTGGATGCTGGCCCTCATGGTGTCGACGCTGCTCGCCGGCCGTGCGCTGTCGGCGGTGCGCCTCGGGCTGAGCGTCGCGGCGAGCCAGATCCTGTTCCACACCCTCTTCGTGATGGGCTCCCCGATGTCCGGTGCCGCCTCGACGATGTCGCATCACGATCACGGCACGATCGCGATGTCGACGGATGCCGCGAACGCGACGGCATCCGGCGGGTTCGTCGGCGCGCTGTGCGCCGACCCGCTGATGTGGACCCTGCACGCGGTGGCCGCCGTCGTCACGATCGCTTTGCTCTACCGCGGCGAGCGCGCCGCGCGCACACTCCTGGACCTCGCCCGCGACATCCGCGCCTGGGCGCGGCGCGTGGCGCGGCGAGCGAACACGACCATCGTCCTCCCCATCGTCGCCGTCGTCGCCGCCGCCACCACCGGCTGGATCGTCCGGCCGGCCGCGCACGTCGCCGACGACCGCCGCCGCGGCCCCCCGCTGCCGATCGCGCTCTGATCCCTGTCCCGCCCGTGACGCGATGTCCGGGCGCGGATCCGCATGCGCACGCGGGCATCCGGTCCCGAGCGCGCGATCGATCGGTGGTTCCCTGTGTCGTCCTCACGTTTCCGTGCCCGCCTTCGCGGCCTGCTCATCGCGGTGACCCTCGCCGGGACGTCGGTGCTCGTCATCGCCGTGCCCGCGTCGGCCCACGACGAGCTGGTCGCAAGCTCCCCGGCATCCGGCGCCGCGCTCGCGAGCGCCCCGCCGGAGGTGACGCTCACCTTCTCGGCCGACGTGCTGACGATCGGTGCGGCCGTCATCGTCGCGGACGGTGCGGGAAAGGACTGGGCTGCCGCCGCGCCCGTCGTGGACAACGGCGTGGTGACGGTGCCGCTCGACCCGCAGCTGCCCGCCGGAGGGTACGAGATCCGCTGGCGCGTCGTCTCGCGGGACGGTCATCCGATCAGCGGGCTCATCCCGTTCACGGTGGGGGGCGCCGCACCGCTGACGCGGACCCCCGCCGCTGACCACTCGTCGACACCGACGGATGCCGGGGCCACCACGCCCGGCGCACAGAACCAGAGCGCACGAGAGGACCAGGGGATCATCCGGATCCTGCTGGTCGGCGCGGGCGGGGCGATCATCGCCGTCGCCGCCTACGCCATTTTCCACTTCCTCCGCCGCAAGAAAGGCACCCCACAGTGAGCATCCACTTGAGCACCTCCCGCACCCGCCTGACGACCGCCGCACGCGTCGGCGCCCTCGCCGCCGTCGGCCTCCTGGCCTTCGCGGGCTGCGCCAG
>CANSLE010000067.1 GCA_947647645.1 uncultured Microbacterium sp. | reverse complement strand
CTGTCGGGGCTCGACAAGCGCATCCTGTCGGCGCACGCCGTCGGCGAGGCCGCGGCATCCATCCTGGCGGACGCACGTCGGCGGATCGCGGACGTCCTCGGGATGCGTGCCGCCGACATCGTCTTCACGTCGGGCGGCACGGAGGCCGACAACCTCGCCGTCAAGGGGATCGCGATCGGATCCGCGCTACGCCGAGGCGCGCCGGTGCACGTCATCACCACCCCGATCGAGCACGAGGCCGTCCTCCGCTCGTGCGACTACCTCCATCGGGTGCACGGCACGAGCGTGACACAGGTTCCGGTGGATTCCACCGGCCTGGTCGACCCGGAGGCCGTCGCCGCGGCCGTGCGCCCGCAGACCGCGCTCATCTCCGTCGGCTACGCCAACAACGAGATCGGCACCGTGCAGGACGTCGTCGCGCTTGCCGCCGTCGCCCGCGCAGCGGGGATCCCCCTGCACCTGGACGCCGTCCAGGCCGCGGGGTGGCTTCCCCTCGCCGTCACGGGTGCGGATGCGCTGTCGGTCGCCGGACACAAGATCGGCGCCCCGTCGGGCATCGGCGTGCTCGCCGTGCGCGGCCGCGTGCCCCTGGAACCGCTGCTCCACGGCGGTGGCCAGGAACGCGGACGCCGCAGCGGCACCGAGAACCTCGCGGGAGCCGTCGCGATGGCCACCGCACTCGAGCTCGCCGAGTCGGAGCGCGCGGGCGTCGCGGCCCGCACCACCGCGGTCCGCGACCGCTTCATCGCGCGCGTCCTCGACCTCGTCCCGACCGCGCTTCTCACCGGGCATCCGCGTCGCCGTCTGCCCGGCACCGCCAGCTTCACCTTCGCCGGCACGAGCGGCGAGGCGGTGCTGCTGGAGCTCGAGCGCCGCGGCGTCGTCTCCTCGAGCGGCTCGGCCTGCGCCGCGGGCAGCGACGAGCCATCGCATGTGCTCCTCGCCCTCGGCATCGCCCCGGAGCTCGCGCAGACCGCAGTACGGTTCTCGTTCGGCCCCGACCTGGGCCGCGGAGGCGACCCGAGTGCGGAGCGGACGGTGGATGCCGTCGCGGACGCGGTCGCCGCATCGGTGGCGGCGGTACGATCGGGGCCGTGAGCACACCCGCCGTCACCGTCATCGTCCCCGGACGCGATGTCGCCGCCTACGCGGAGGAGGCCCTCGCCTCCCTGCGTGCTCAGAGCTTCGGAGCGTGGCGCGCCATCCTCGTCGACGACGGCTCGCAGGACGGGACCGGAGCCGTGTTCGCTGCGGCCGCGAGCGCGGACCCGCGTTTCAGCGTGGTCACCCATCCCCTCCCGCGGGGGCTCTCGGCGGCGCGCAACACCGGACTCGATCTCGTCGACACGCCCTTCGTCGGCTTCCTCGACGCCGACGACGTCTTCACGCCGACCGCGTTGGAGCGGTTCGTCGACACGCTGACCCGCAGCGGCAGCGATGTCGTGGTCGGGGCGTACGTGCGCCTGCGCGCGGACGATTCCGGACACTACGCGCCGGGCGCGGTGCAGCCGTGGGTGCGCGCGTCGACGCATCCGGAACGCCTCGGCACGTCGCTGGCCGCTCACCCCGCCCTGTCGGGCAACGTCGTGGCGTGGTCCAAGCTCAGCCGTGTGGAGCTGTGGCGCCGCACAGGGCTGCGTTTTCCCGAGGGAAAGCTCTACGAGGACCAGCTGGTCGCCCAGCGGCTGTACACGGCCGCACGCGCGGTAGACGTCATCCCCGATGTCGTCGTGCACTGGCGCGAGCGCGCCGAGGGCACCTCGATCACGCAGAACAAGAACCTGCTGCCGGTACTCGCCGACTATCTCCAGGCACTCAGCGGCGGCATCGCCGTGCTGGATGCCGCCGGTCAACGCGCCGCGTCGCGCGCACGGATCCGGCTTATCCTCGAGATGGACGTCCCGCCACTCGTACGCATCGCGCAGACGAGCCCGGATGAGGAGTACCGGCGGATGCTCGGCCTGTTCATCCGCACGCTTCAGGATCGCGCCGACGCCGAGTCGATCCCGCTGGATCCGGCGGCCGCTGCCGTGCGCGGCGCCGCGGAGCTGTGGTGATCGACCGCAGGGGTCGGGCCGGGGATATCCTGGGCCCATGACCGGTCCCACCGACGCCTCCGTTCCCGACCAGCCGACGGGCCCCGACCTCGCCGAGATCCGTCAGGAAATCGACGACCTCGCCGCCCTCTCGACGGAGGAACTCGTGAACCCGACGCCGAAGCTCGTCGCCGAGAACGAGCCGACCCCCCGCCCCACGGACGCGATCGGGTCGGAGGACTGGAACGAGCCGGCCTGACCCGCACCTCAGTCGCGCGGCGCGGAAGACGCCGCGCCGTCGTCGCGCGAGCTCTCGGCGTGAGCCTCCATGCCGGCGATCGATGCGGCTGCCATCTGCTCGAGCGCGAGCTCGGCATACAGACCGCCCCGGGCCAGCAGCGCGGAGTGTGTGCCGGACTCCACGATGCGTCCCGCCTCGACGACGTGGATGACGTCGGCGCCGACGACCGTCGACAGCCGGTGCGCGATCGAGAGCGTCGTCCGCCCGCGCGCGACGTTGTCGAGCGCCTCCTGCACGACGCGCTCCGAGACGGTGTCGAGCGCCGAGGTCGCCTCATCGAGGAGCAGGACGGGCGGATCCTTCAGCAGCACCCGGGCGATGGCGATGCGCTGCTTCTCGCCCCCCGACAGCCGATATCCCCGTTCTCCGACGATCGTGTCATAGCCGTGCTCGAAGCCGACGATCGCGTGGTGGATGTTGGCCGCGGTGCACGCGGCGACGAGCTCCTCGTCCGTCGCTTCGGGCTTGGCGTAGCGGAGGTTGTCCGCGATCGAGGCATGGAAGAGATACGTCTCCTGAGAGACGATCCCCACGTTCTCCACGATGGACTCCTGCGTCAGGGTCCTCACGTCCTGCCCGCTGAAGAGCACCTGCCCGGCGGAGGCCTCGTACAGTCGCGGGGCCAGATAGATCACCGTGGTCTTCCCGGCACCCGAGGGGCCGACGAAGGCGACGTGCTGACCGGGCTCCGCGACGAACGAGACCCCGTCGAGGGTGGGGCGGCCGTCGGAGGCGGCGTCCGGATAGCGGAACACCACCTCGCGGAACTCGACGCGGCCCAACGGGCCGGGGGCCGCGGCGACGTCGATGGCGCCGGGTGTGTCGACGATGGCCGGCGTCAGGTCGAGATACTCGAAGATCCGCGCGAACAGCGCACGCGACGTCTGGAGATCGAGCGCGACGCGCATGAGACCCATGAGCGGCTGCAGCAGGCGGGCCTGCACCGTGGTGAAGGCGACGACGGTGCCGGCGGTGATCGCACCGGCGCCGCCGGCGATGAGGTACCCCGAGACCAGGTAGATCACCGCCGGCACCGAGGCCATGATGACCTGGACGACCGCGAAGAAGCCCTGCCCGCTCATCGCACGCCGCACCTGCAGCTGCACCTGGTTGAGGTTCTCGACACGGTACCGCGCCGACTCCGTGGGCTGCCGGTTGAAGGCCTTCGAGAGCAGGATGCCGCTGACCGACAGCGTCTCCTGCGTGATACTGGTCAGCTCGCTCAACGACTCCTGCGTCTGACCCGCGATGCGGGCGCGTACCTGGCCGACGCGGCGTTGCACGAGGATGAGGGCCGGCATCATGACGACCGCGATGACCGTCAGCCGCCAGTCGATGAGGATCATCGCGACGAGTGCCGAGACGACGGTGACCGTGTTCCCGAGGATGCTGGTGATGGTGTTCGTCAGCACGTCCGACACACCGCCGACGTCGTTCTGTAGCCGCGACTGGATGACACCCGTCTTGGTCCGGGTGAAGAAGCCGAGCTCCATCGCTTGGAGATGATCGAACAGCCGCACCCGCAGATCACCCGTCACGCGGTTGCCGACGGTGGATGTCAGCCACGTCTGGGTCACCCCGAGGGCAGCGGAGAGGAGGAAGAGGCCGATCATGGTGAGCACGAGCCGCACGAGGAGCGCGAGGTCGGGCGCCGCGCCGCTCGTCGGGAAGAGCGCGTCGTCGAAGATGCTCTGCACGAGCAGAGGCGGGATGACACCGAGCGCCGCGCCCGCGACGACGAGGATGGCCGTGAGCGCGATCCTTCCGCGGTAGGGGCGGAACAGCCCGACGACCCGCGCGCGGAGGTCGGGGATCTCGGGCGCCTGCGCGTTCAGCCGACGTTGCGCGCTCTCATCTACCCCGCGGAATGCCGGGGGGCGGCCCCCCGGCCCCATTCCGCCCATGCCCATGCTCACCGGGTCACTCTAACCCTGCGCCCGGACGGCGGGCCGTCACCCCAGGCCGGCGACGAGGTTGACGACGGAGGCGAGGATGACCGCGCCGAAGAGATAGGCGATCAGCGTCTGCGCCACCACGATACGACGGATCTCGTTGGCGGAGACGTCGTTGTCGGACACCTGGTAGGTCAGGCCGAGGCCCACGGCGAAGTAACCGAAGTCCGAGTATGCGGGGTCCTCGTCCTGGTTGAAGTCGATGCCGCCGGGCTGTCCCGCTGCCAACCGCGAGTAATACACCCGTGCGTAGCGGAGCATGTAGTCCACCTGGATCAATGCCCACGAGCCGACGACGGCGGCGATCGCGACGCCTGCGACGAGGAACGCGTGCGCGTGTCCGCCGTTGCCTCGGCCCACGAGCACCGCCACGACGCCGCCGAGGCTCGCGACGCTTCCGATCAGCGCGATGAGCCGCGCGACGGGGCGCCCGGGATCGACCGCCGTCGTGTGGGAACGGGTGCGCTCGGCATCCATCGGCCAGACCACTCGCAGCACCCACACGACGTTCACCGCAGCGACCACCGCCCAGCCGGCGAGCAGCCCCAGGGCGACGCCCGCCAGGATCGTCACCGTCACCGCCACCACCGCACCGAGGGCGAGGGACAGCGGACCGCGAACGACGACTCGGGAGGGATGACGGACCGCACTCATAGGGAGATCGTCGCAGCCCCGGAGGGAATACCGTGTCCGACCCTCCCGTTAGGGTGAAGAGTCGTCCCCGCCTGGCGGGCACGCCGCGCCCTTCTGCGCCACCGCGCACCATCCCCGCCCCGTGTCCCGCGTCCGTCGCGTGGCCCGACGACTTCGAGGAGTCCGATGACCTCCGCCGAACCCGGCTCGATCACCCCGGCACCGACCGAAGTGGGCGCGAAGGAGAACCGTGTCATCTGGCTGCTCCTGGCGGCAGCGTTCGTCGCGATCCTGAACGAGACCACCATGGGTGTCGCGATCCCGCATCTGATCGGGGATCTCGGCATCACCGCCGTCGCGGCGCAGTGGCTCACGACCGCGTTCATGCTGACGATGGCGGTCGTGATCCCCACCACCGGCTTCCTCCTGCGCCGGTTCACGACGCGCGCCATGTTCGGCACGGCTATGGGCCTGTTCTCCTCGGGCACGCTCATCGCGATGGTGGCGCCCGGCTTCGAGGTACTCCTCCTCGGCCGGGTCGTGCAGGCATCCGGCACCGCGATCATGATGCCCCTCCTGATGACGACCCTGATGAACGTCGTCCCGCCGCACCTTCGGGGGCGCATGATGGGCCGTGTCAGCGTCGTCATCTCGCTCGCACCGGCCATCGGGCCGACCATGGCCGGTCTCGTCCTGGACAACCTGACCTGGCGGTGGATCTTCGCCATCGTCCTCCCGATCGCCCTCGTCGCCCTCGTCGTGGGCGTGCGGTGGATCCACAATCTCGGCGAGCAGACCCACGCCCCCATCGACATCCCGTCGGTGATCCTGTCGGCCCTCGGCTTCGGCGGCGTCGTCTTCGGCCTCAGCCAACTCGGCGGACACGGCGGGGATGCCGCGGCATCCGAGAATGCGACGACCACGCTGATCGTCGCGCTCTCCGTCGGGGTGCTGGCGCTGGGGGTGTTCGCGTGGCGTCAGGTGGTGCTGCAGCGCAACGACGACGCCCTCCTCGATCTGCGTATCTTCCGCTCGGGCAACTTCTCACTGTCGGTCGCGCATTTCGCCGTGATGTCACTGGCGTTCTTCGGCACGATCACCGCTTTGCCCCTCTATCTGCAGAACACCCTCGGCCTGTCCGCGAGCGCGTCCGGACTCGTCGTGCTGCCGGGGGCGCTCGCGATGGGACTCCTCGGCCCGGTCATCGGCCGCATCTACGACCGGCGGGGAACGCGCGTGCTGCTACTGCCCGGCACGGTCATCGTGCTGGCCATCCTCTGGAGCTTCACCCTCCTGACGGAGACCACCCCGGTCTGGATGCTGGTGGTGACGCAGACGCTGCTGTCGGTGGGGCTGGCCATGTCGTTCACTCCCCTGTTCACCGCGTCGCTGGGGTCGCTGGAGCCGCGCTTCTACTCCTATGGGAGCGCGACCGTCTCGACGGTGCAGCAGGTCGCGGGCGCCGCGGGCATCGCACTGCTCATCTCGGTGATGTCGTCGGTGTCGACGTCCACCGCGCAACAGGGGGCTGCCACAGCGGCGGCGGGCGCGGCCGGAGCTCGAGCCGCGTTCCTCTTGGCGGCGATCATCGGCACACCGCTGCTGATCAGCGCGTTCCTCATCCGCAAGCCGGCCGACACCCCTGCGGGACCGCCGGCGCCGTGAGCCGACTGCTGCCGCCGCGGCGTCCTCAGCCGATGCTGCAGGAGCCGCCGCAGCACGAGCCTCCGGCATCGGAGGCGTCATCGACGAGCGGCAGGAGGTTCTTCACACCCGTCAGCCGGGTCGCCTCCGTGTCCGACGGGACCTGCGGCGTGGAGAGGTTCGACGTAGCCATCCCTCGATGATACGTCCGTGTCAACCCCCCGGGCGCCGTGTCCGCCACGAACGTACCGTCGGGGCATGAGCACACTCACGGGAAAGAAGGTCGCCTTCGTGGCGACGAACGGTTTCGAAGACAGCGAGCTGACCTCGCCGTGGGACGCAGTCACCGCGGCCGGCGCCACCGCAGTCATGATCTCGCCGGAGGCGGGGTCCGTAGAGGGGAAGAACGGACACCGCCAGGAGGTGGACGTGACGTCCGCGAGCGCGGACGCCACGGACTATGACGCCCTCGTCCTCCCCGGCGGAGTGGTGAACGCCGACGACCTGCGGCTCGACGCGGCATCCGTGGAGCTCGCACGTGACTTCTTCGCGCAGGGCAAACCCGTGGCCGCGATCTGCCACGCCGCATGGCTGCTCGTCGAGGCGGACGTCGTCGCGGGACGCACGATGACCAGCTACCCCAGCCTCAGGACCGACCTCACGAACGCGGGCGCGACCTGGCTGGATGAGGAGGTCGTCGTCGACGAAGGGTTCGTCTCGAGCCGCACCCCGGACGATCTTCCGGCGTTCAACGCCAAGCTCGTCGAGGAGATCGGCGAGGGAGAGCATGCGGGCCAGACCGCCTGAGGCCGGCGGCGGAGGGGGTCAGTCCCAGTCGAGGTAGTCCTCGATGAACCAGGATGTCTCGCCGGGGTGGGTCAGCGGGAAGAAGTGGCCCGCGCCGTCGACCGCCTTCACGCTGACCAGTCCCGGCGCCGACGCGCGCAACAGGTCCCCCGCGGCGCCGGGCGTCACCCGGTCGCCGCCGCCCTGGATGACGAGAACAGGAGTCGCGTCTGCGACGGGCCGCCAGGCGGCGGCATCCGTCGCGGCGAGCGCATCGGACTGAAGCCGTCGCACGTCCTCCTGCGGGGAGAACTCCTCGCCGAACACGGCACGGATCTCCGCATCGAAGGCGTCACCGGCGGGAAATCCGTCGGCGACTCCGAGCAGGAGCACGCCGTTGACGCGGTCGTGATGGTCGATGGCGACCGTACGGGCAACGGCCCCACCGAACCCGTGGCCCCCGATCCACGCTTCGGGGATTCCGAGGTGATCGAGGACCTCGACGACGTCGTGGGCCAGATCGTGCATGGTCGCAGTCCCCGCGCGCCGCGTCGCGATGCGCACGACCCGGAAGTCCTCCTCGACCAGGATGCTGGCGAGAGCGCCGAAGTAGGCGTAGTCGAGCCCCGCCTCGGGCAGGAGGACGACGGCCGGTCCATGGCCTTCGTCGAGGACGCTGATCCCGCGAACGTCGGCATCGAGGATCTGTCGCTGGTTCTCGGTCACGATCGTCCATCTTAGGCGTCGCCGGGTTTGCGCGCGGCATCCGCGGGCAGACATAGTTAGGTAAGCCAACCCTTCTCACGCCGCCACGCGGCGGCCGAACGAACGCGATGCCCATGCGCTCCCCTCGCCGGACCCTGCCCCTCCTCGCCGTCGCGGTCACCGCTGTTCTCGCCCTCGGCGGTTGCGCATCGACGGCCGCCGTGTCCGCGTCCTCGCCGACCGCGAGCGGAACGCACGCCGTGACGCACGCACGCGGGACGACGGAGGTGCCGAACGCCCCCCAACGCGTCGTCGTCCTCGAGCCCGTCGAACTCGACACGGCCGTCGCCCTGGGTGTCACACCGGTGGGGGCCGCCGTCGCGAGCAACATCGCCGGAGTGCCGGCATACCTCGGTGTCGAGGGGGTGACCCCCGTGGGCACCGTGCCGGAGCCCGATCTGGAGGCCATCGCCGCGCTGGCACCCGACCTGATCCTCGGCACGGAGTCACGCCACTCGAAGCTCTACGGCCAGCTCAGCGCCATTGCGCCGACGGTATTCATGGCGACGCAGTCCGACCCGTGGCAGCAGAACGCCCTGCTGGTGGGCGAGGCCCTCGGGAAGACGGCGCAGACCAAGGAGCTGCTGACCGCGTTCACCGACCGCTGCGCGCGCATCAAGAGCACCTTCTCGCTGAGCGGCAAGACCGCGAACATGATCCGCCCGCGCGACGAGACGACGCTGAGCCTCTACGGCCCCACCTCGTTCGCCGGCAGCGCTCTCGAGTGCGTCGGTTTGACGATCCCCGCGCAGCAGTGGCGTGACGGGCTTCAGGCGGACATCTCTCCCGAGAACGTCCGCAACGCCGCCGCCGACTACGTCTTCGTGACGACCGCGAAGGTGGACGATGCGACCACGATCCCCGCGGCGATCACGCAGAACGCGGACGCCTTCCCCTCGTTGACCCTCGTCGACACCAGCTACTGGGTGTCCGGCGTCGGGCCCAAGGGCGGCATGCGCGTCCTCGACGACATCGAGCGCTTCCTGTCCGCACGGTGACCATCGCCTCACGTCGGGGGGCGAGCGTCGCCGCGCTCCCCCCGACGCCGTCCCGCAGGCGGGTGCGCGTCCATCGGGTCGTCGCGATGATCTCCCTGCCTGCGCTGCTCGTCGTCACGGTCGTGCTGTCGCTCATGATCGGTTCCCATCCGCTGGCTCCGCGTACGGTCGTGGAGACCCTCACGGGCGGCGGCACGCCCGATGTCCGGTACATCGTGGCGGAGCTGCGCGTACCGCGCACCGTCGCCGGGCTCGTCGTCGGCGTCGCGCTCGGCGCAGCGGGCGCCCTCGTTCAGGCGTTCACCCGCAATCCGCTGGCCGATCCCGGCATCCTCGGCGTCAACGCAGGGGCGGCGTTCGCGGTGGCCCTCGGCATCGCCGCGTTCGGCCTGCGCGACATGTCGGCACTCGTCTGGCTCTCTTTCGCCGGCGCGCTCGTGGTCACTCTGGGCGTCGCGATCATCGGGTCATCGAGGCGCGGGCCCGCAGACCCGCTCCGACTCACGCTCGCGGGCGTGGCACTGGGTGCGGTGTTCGCTGGAGCGACCACCGGCATGACGCTGAGCGATCCCGACGCCTTCGACCGCATGCGTGCCTGGCATGCGGGGTCTCTGCTCGGACGAGGCTTCGACGTCCTTCTTCCCGTTCTCCCCTTCGTCGCGGCGGCGACGCTCGGAGCGGTCGCCCTCGCACGCGGTCTGAACGCGCTC
>CANSLE010000066.1 GCA_947647645.1 uncultured Microbacterium sp. | reverse complement strand
GCCGCTGCCGAGACCCGCGATGGACAGGTTCAGCAGCACCTGCCACAGCTCCAGATGGAACGGGAGGAACAGCAGATACCCGACCCCCACCAGCAGGGACGCCGCGATCAGCACGACGCGCGGGCTCGCCCGCCTCGACGTGATCGCGAACAGCACGGCCCCCACGATGAGCGACACCAGGTACACGCCGATGATGTTCGAGCGGTCCGTGGCATCCAACCCCAGCCCGTAGCCGAGCGACGGATCGGTGCCCGCGTAGGTCGACAGCGGACCCTGCGCGCCGAGCAGGCTGATACCGATGAGGAACGCGGTGACCTGTACCGGCCACATCTCGGGGCGGCGGAAGACGCGCACGTCCACGGCGGGGTCGTCCTGACGCAGCTCGAAGCGCACGAACCACACGAAGACCAGGGCGCCGGCGACGAGGAGCACCACGACCCAGATCCACGCCGCGTCGCCGAGGCCCAGCTGAGCGATCATGCGCATCCAGGCCAGGCCTCCCGTGACGAGCAGCAACGCCCACGCGAGCAGCACGAAGCCCCACGTGTCCAGTCGCCGCCCGCCCTCGGGCGCCGACTCCGGCACCCCGATCCAGATCACGAGGGCCACGACCGTCACGGCGATCGCGGGGACGAGGAGCGTCGTGGTGAGGTTCTGCCCGGTCGCCGCGAAGATGCGCCCGGCGGCGAGTGCACCGATGATGGCACCGGCCTGGAGCCCGACGACGAGCAGTCCCGCGGCCCGGCGCGTGGTGGAGACGCCTCGCTGCTGCACGCGGCCGCGCTCGAAGATCAGGGCGATCTCCAGGGGCAGCCACACGACGTAGAAGCCCTGCAGGGCCCACGCGATCAGGAAGCTCCAGAACGAGGTCGCGAACACGAGCCACCAGGTCGCCCCGGCCGTGAGGATCGCGGCGATGAGCAGGATGCGCTTGTGCCCGTACATGTCGCCGAGCTTCGCGAGCACCGGAACGACCAGGGCGGACAGCAGCAGCTGCGCGGCCTCGAACCAGTTGACGTCGGAGTCGTGGATGCCGAGGGAGACGACGATGTCGCTGAACAGCGGCACGTAGTACCCCTGCAGGATGCCGCTGACGAGCTCCACGAGGATGAACCAGCCGATGAGGCCGGCGGTGATGCCCAGGGAGCCGGGAAGCCGTGCGGAGCGCGTGCGGGAGGCCTTCGTCGTCGAGGGGCCTGCGGTGGGGGAGGTCACGGCGTTCACTCTAGCCACGGGGACGGCGGCGGTCGCACCGACGCCTAGGCTGAATGCCGTGACCAGCGAGCGCGAAGTGTTGACATGGGATGGTTTCGGCGAGGCGACCCGGGCACTGTCCCGTGCGATCGTGACGGACGGGTTCGTCCCGGACGTCGTCGTGGCGATCGCACGCGGGGGCCTGCTGCCGGCCGGCGCGATCGCCTACGGCCTGGGGGTGAAGAGCTGCGGGGCCCTGAACGTGGAGTTCTACACGGGTATCGGCACCGTGCTGGAGGCCCCCGCGCTGTTGCCGCCCGACCTGGACCTCGGCTACCTCCCCGGCAAGCGCGTGCTGCTGGTCGACGACGTCGCCGACAGCGGGCGCACCCTCGCGCTCGCCGTGAAGATGCTCCGCGGCGCCGACGCCGATGTCCGCTCGGTGTGCATCTACACGAAGCCGGGCTCGATCGCGCAGCCGGACTACGCGTGGCGCGAGACCGACCGCTGGATCGACTTCCCCTGGTCGGCCGACGGAACCGTCCTCGAGGAGGACGCGGGCACGGAGGCCAGCGCCTGATGGCGATGACGCTCGACGAGTTGGCGGCAGCCGGACTCATCGATGCGGACTGGGCGCGGGCGCTCGCGCCGGTGGCGCCGGACATCGCCGCACTCGGCGAGCGACTGCGCGCGGAGACGGCGGCGGGACGGGCGTACCTTCCCACCGGCGACAAGGTGCTGCGGGCTTTCGCGCGACCGCTTGCGGCGGTGAAGGTCCTCATCGTCGGGCAGGATCCCTACCCGACGCCCGGGCACCCGATCGGCCTGTCCTTCGCGGTCGACGCGCACGTGCGGCCGCTCCCGCGGAGCCTGGCGAACATCTACCAGGAGCTGGAAGCCGACCTCGGCATCCCACGGGCGCCCCACGGTGACCTGTCGGCCTGGAGCGATCAGGGCGTCATGCTCCTCAACCGGGTGCTGACGGTCGCGCCCGCGGCGCCCGCCTCGCATCGTGGCTGGGGTTGGGAGAAGGTGACCGAGCACGCCATCCGCACACTCGTCGCTCGGGAGGAGCCGCTCGTCGCGGTGCTGTGGGGGCGGGATGCCGCGAACCTCCGGCCTCTGCTCGGGGCGACGCCGATCGTCGAGTCCGCCCACCCGTCGCCGCTGTCGGCCAGCCGCGGCTTCTTCGGCTCGCGTCCGTTCTCGCGCACCAATGAGCTGCTGGCGCAGCAGGGTGCGGCGCCGGTGGACTGGCGCCTAGGCTGAGCGACATGCTGGAGGAGGAGTACGACAAGAGCCGGCGGCGGCTGCCCGCGCACCTGCGGCGTGCGGAGCAGGAGCGCCCGTTCGCGTACGAGATCCGCCCGCTGCACGCCGGTGACATCCCCGACATCCGCGAGATCTACAACCACTACGTGACGAACTCGGTCGTGACCTTCGACGAGAAGAAGTGGTCGCTCGCGCAGTGGCGCGAGAAGGTCGCGCATCTCGAGAAGCTGGGCATGCCCTTCCTCGTGGCGCAGTCACCCAGCGGTCAGATTCTCGGCTACGCGCTGGTGCAGCCGATGTCGGCGAAGTCGGCCTACCGCTACAGCGTGGAGAACTCGATCTACCTCGGCCAGGCGGCCACGGGCAAGGGCCTGGGGCGGGCGCTCCTGGAGGCGCTGATCGCTGCGAGTGAGGCCGCGGGCATCCACCAGATGGTCGCCGTCATCAGCGACAAGGGCGCCGAGTCGTCCATCGCCCTCCACGAGAGGCTCGGCTTCGTCGAGGTCGGACGCATGGGTCGGGTCGGCTTCAAGTTCGGCCGGTGGCTCGGGACGATCTATCTGCAGAAGCAGCTGTCTCCCGCCAAGAAGAAGCGGTCGCTGTTCTCCCGCTCAGAGCGCTGACGAGGGCTCCGCCCGGACAGCGTCGATCAGCGCACGCCAGGGGCCGCGCGCCTGGTCCTCGCCGACGACCGCGCGATGCGTGAGGCCGTCGAGATCGGCCTCGATCGTCCATGTGAACCGGTCGGTTCCCGTGGTCGAACCCGTCTCGTCCGCGGCATCCCACGGGCACTGCGTGACGAGGGCGAGCCACCTGTCCGGCTGCTGCGGGGGCGCGGTCACGTGCCAGCGTCTCGTCAGGCCGGCGACGCCGCCCGACCGCGCGATCCGCACGCAGACCACCGGAGCGTCGCCGGAGGTCGGGGGCTCAGGCGGGGCGGGGCTGTCGGGATGGCGTCTCACAGGCGGTCACGCCGACGGCGGTCCACGCGGTGCGGACGGCCTCGGCTTCCTCCGACTCCTCACCGTACTCCCGCGCGGCCGTCGCCGTCGTGGCGGCCGCGAACGCGGCGAAGTCGGCGGTGGGGGAGAGGCCGCCCTGCGTCACGGTGAGGTACCAGATGCGGCCGGCGCGCTCCCAGGCGAACCCGCCGAGCGCGGTCGCGGCCAGGTGGAAGGCCTTGTTCGGAATGCCGGAGTTGATGTGCACCCCGCCGTTGTCCTCGGCCGTGTCCACATAGTCGCGCAGGTGCGCCGGCTGCGGGTCGCGGCCCAGCACGTCGTCGTCGTACGCGGTGCCCGGCGCGCTCATCGAGCGGAGGGCCGTGCCCTGGACCGCGGGCGTGAAGATGCCGGCGCCGATGAGCCACGAGGCCTCGGCCGCGCTCTGACGGAGGAGGTGCTGTTCGGTCAGCGCGCCGAACACGTCGGCCACCGACTCGTTGAGCGCACCCGACTGCCCGCGGTACTCGAGGCCGCCGCCGGCCTCGATCACGCCGTGGCCGAGCTCGTGCCCGACGACGCTGATCGAGGCTGTGAAGCCCTGGAACACCTCGCCGTCACCGTCGCCGAACACCATGCGCTCGCCGTTCCAGAAAGCGTTGTCGTAGCGTTCGCCGTAGTGCACGGTCGCCGCCAGCGTGCCGCCGTCGCCGTGGATCGCGCGTCGCGAGAACGCGTCCCAGAACAGTTCGAAGCTCGCGCCGAGGCCCTCGAAAGCCTCGTCGACGGCCCGGTCGCCCGTCGCCGGATCGTCCTCGCCGCGCACGCGGATGCCGGGGAGGCGTTCGAGGTGTCGCGCGTCGGAGATCACCCGGTCGGGTGCGGGCTCGCCGCGGACGACGAGCGCGTCGTCGTCGACCGAGAGGTCGAGCCGGGCGCGGTCGAGAACGGGCCGGTGGTGGACCCGCGTGATCGCGAGGGTCGCGCGGGCCGCGTCGGCCGCCATCGCCAAGTGCGGCGCCTCGGTGGCGGCCAGGCGGGAGAGCAGGTACGGCGGGACGATCGCGAACATGGCGTCACCCTACGCCGGGCGTCGGACCTCCGCCGCTCTCCCGTGGCGGATCGATCACGGGGATCGACGCCAGCAGGCGCCGCGTGTACGCGACCTGTGGCTCGAGGAGCACCTTCTCGGTCGGTCCCTCCTCGACGATGCGGCCGTCCTTCATGACGATCACCTCGTCGCAGAGGTTCTGCACGACGCCGATGTCGTGCGAGACCATCACGAGGGTCAGCTGCTCGCGCTGGCGCAGCTCGCGCAGCAGCTCCAGGATCTGCGCGCGGACCGTCACGTCGAGCGCCGACAGCGGTTCGTCCCCCACGAGGATGCGGGGGCGATGAACGATCGCGCGGGCGAGCGCGATCCGCTGCCGCTGGCCGCCGGAGAACTCGTGCGGGTAGCGATCGGCCATCGCGGCCTCGAGTCCGACGGACTCCAGCACCTCCCGCACCCGCGCCCGTCGATCACCGGCGACATCCAGCGCCCACAGGGGCTCACCGACAATCCGGCCGATGCTCATCCGCGGATCGAGCGACGCGTAGGGGTCTTGGAAGACGACACCGGTCTCCCTCCGCAGCCAGTGCAGAGAGCGCGCCGACGCGCGGGCGTCGACGGGCCGACCCGCGACGGTGACCGTGCCGGACGAGGGGACGTCGAGGCCGAGCAGGAGGCGCACGAGCGTCGACTTGCCCGAGCCCGACTCGCCGATGATGCCGACCGCCGACCCCTCGAAGACGTCGATGTCGGCGTCCTCCAGCGCGGTCGTCTCGCGTGCGGGCTCGAGGAGACGGCTGCCGCGCTGGCGGAAGCGCCGGCTCAGCCCCCGCCCGCTCATCAGCGGCTGCTGCTCGTTCATGCGGCGCCTCCCGGCCGCCACAGCGTGGCCGTCGCGTCGCGCAGGAGACCCTGTGTGACGGAGGATGCCGGGGCGGTGAGCAGACGCGAGAGGGGGCCCTGCTCGACCACACGGCCCTCATCGAGCACGACGGCCTCGGTCGCGATCCGCGAGAGCACCGCGAGGTCGTGCGTGATGAACACGAGCGACATCCCGTCGCGGGTGACGAGTCCTTCCAGGAGCTCGAGCACATCGGCCTGGATCGTGACGTCGAGGGCCGTCGTCGGCTCGTCGGCGATCAGCAGGCGCGGGCGGCAGGCGAGGGCCATGGCGATGGCGACCCGCTGGCGCTGCCCGCCGGAGAGCTGGTGGGGGTAGCGACGGACGATCTGCGCCGGGTCGGGCAGGTGCACGCGTTCCGCCTCGGCGATCGCGCGCGCCGCGGCATCCCGCCGACCGAGGCCTTCGTGGATGCGCACCGACTCGGCGATCTGACGACCGACGGTGCGGATCGGATTGAGCGCGGTACGGGGCTCCTGGAAGACGATCCCGATCTCGTCGCCGCGCAGGCGTGCGAGCTCGCGGTCGGGCAGACCGATCAGCTCGCGGTCGTCCCAGCGGATGCTGCCGCTCGCCGTCGCGGCATCCGGGAGCAGGCCGAGCACCGCGAGCGCGGTGAGCGACTTGCCGGAGCCCGACTCGCCGATCAACCCCACGCGCGCGCCGGCGGGCACATCGAAGGAGACGCCGTCGACGACGCGGCGGCCGTCGATCTCGATCACGAGGTCGCGCACGACAAGGCTCATGCGATCACCGCCGGGGTGTGGGTCTGCGCGGACGTCCGGCGCCGCGACAGGGTGGGATCGGTCGCCTCGCGGAGGGCGTCGCCGAGCAGGTTGAGCCCGAGCACCGTGATCGTGATCGCCAGCCCCGGCCAGACGACGCTGAGCGGGTGCACGGAGATGTACTGTTGCAGATCCTTCAGCAGCAGGCCCCAGCTCGGCTCGGTGAGAGGGGCGCCGAATCCGAGATAGCTGAGTCCGGCCTCGGCGAGCACAGCGACCGCCATGCCCCAGGACAGCTGCACGATGAACACGGGCGCCACGTTCGGCAGCAGGTGCCGGTACAGGTTCTGGAACGGGGTGAGCCCGGCCGCACGACCGGCGAGCACGAAGTCGCTGTGCAGCACGCGCCGGAGCTCGGGACGGGTGACACGGGCGATGTTGACACCGAACCCGATCCCGACCGAGACGATGACCACCCACAGCGAGCCGCCCCACACCGACGAGATCATCATCGCGATGAGGAGCACGGGGAACGCGATGAGGATGTCGACGAGCACGGCGACCGCCTCCCGCAGCCAGCGTGCGGTGAGCGCGCCGAGCGCCGCCAACGCGACGCCGATCACGGTGGCGACCAGCCCCGCCCCGAGCGCGACCCAGACGGTGGTGCGGGCGCCCGCCATGAGCAGGCTCAGGATGTCACGGCCGGAGCCGTCGGTGCCGAGCAGGTGCGGCCAGCCCGGGGGAGCCCATCTGCCGTCGACGTCGACCGTCTGCGGGTCGAAGGGCAGCCAGAAGCGGGCGATGAGCGCGACGGCGCCGATCGTGGCCACGACGATGATGCCGAACCGTCCCGTCGACAGTGCCCACAGTCGGCGCAGCCACGCGAGCCTGCTCATTCGGCCTCCCGCTGTCGGGGGTCGATGACCCGGTGGACGAGGTCGACGACGAAGCCCACGACGAGCACGAACCCGGTGAGCACCAGCAGCTCGCCCTGCACCTTCAGCAGGTCGCGCTTGCCGACGTCCTCGACGAGCATGCGACCGATGCCCGGCAGGCTGAACAGCTGTTCGATGACGACCGCTCCGACGATGATGCCCGCCACCTGCAGGCCGAGCACCGTGACGATCGACAGGCCGACGGTCGGCAGACCGTGGCGCAGGAGCGCCTGCGTGCGCGTGAGGCCCTTTGCCGCCGCGGTCCGGACGAAGTCCTGGCCGGTCGCCTGCAGGGTCGCCGACCGGACGAACCTCATGAGCATCGCGCCCTCGACGACGCCGATCGTGATCGCCGGCAGCAGCAGCGCCCGCAGTGCGGATGCCGGGTCGGCCCAGCCCGCGCGGGGGAAGCCCTGGGCGGGGAGCCAGCCCAGCCAGACCGCGAAGACGAGCACGAGCATCATGCCCGCCCAGACGACCGGCACCGCGGCGACGGTCTGGGCGCCGACCGAGAGCGCCGTGCCGTCCGGGCGCCCGCGACGCATCGCCGACACGACCCCGAACGGCAGGGCGATCACGAGCGCGACCGTCATCGCCAGCAGGCCCAGGGGGATGGTGACCTGCGCCTTCTCGACGAGCTGTGCGCCGACCGGGGCGCCGGTCAGGAGCGACTGGCCGAGGTCGCCGCGCAGCACACCGCCGATCCAGGAGAGGTACTGCACGGGGAGCGGCTGACCGAGCCCGAGCCGCTCGCGGATCGCGGCGACCTGCTCGGGACTCGAGTCGATCCCGGCGATGAGCTGGGCCACATCGCCGGGGAGGACCCGCAGCGTGAGGAAGATCAGCGCACTGGCGACGAACAGACCCAGCAGCAGCAGGGCCAGTCGCGTCAGTACGTAGCGGATCACCCCTTGCTCTTGGCCAGCTCGGCGAGGTCGATGCGCTCGTTCACGTTGATCGACGGGAAGCCGTTCACGTTCGTGCCGACCGCGACGACGGAGGCGCCGTTGTAGAGCCAGTCGGCGGCCTGGTCGTCCGCGACGATCCTCGCGGCCTGGGCCAGCAGGTCGGCGGAGCTCTGCTCGTCGGTCGCGCTCAGCGACTGCTGGTACAGCTTCTGCACCTCGGGGTTGTTGTAGGTGAAGTAGTAGTTCGGGTTCGCCCAGTTCTCGAAGTCGCGGGCCTCGGTGTGCAGCACGAAGCTGAGGTCGTAGTTCTTGTTGACGTACACGTCGTTGAGCCAGGTCGGGAACTCGACAGCCTTCACCTTGAGGGTGATGCCCACATCGTTCAGGTTCGAGACGAGGATCTGCGTGAACGTCGTCGGATAGAACGACGGGATCGTCAGGGTCAGGGTCAGGTCGCTCACGCCCGCGTCGGCGAGGAGCTTCTTTGCGGCACCCGGGTCGAACGGTGCCGTGGACTTCAGATCCTGGTAGCCGGGGTCGAGCTCCGGGATCGGTCCGTAGAGCGTCTGGCCGGCGCCGAGCGCCTTGACGACGGCATCGTGGTCGATCGCCTGGCGGATCGCCTGGCGCACCCGCTTGTCCGACAGGGGCGCCTTCGTCGAGTTCATCGCGAGCGTGCCCTTGTCGGTCGAGGCGCCGAGCACGAGCGCGAAGTCGCCGTTGGCCTCGACCTGGGTCTTGAGGTTGGCGTCGAACCCGGTGACGACGTCGACCTCGTGGGCGAGAGCGGCGTTGAGGGCGGCCTGGTTCTCAGGGATGTAGTGGAAGACGACCTCCTTCACCTTCGCCTTGTCGCCCCAGTAGGCGTCGTTGCGGCCGAAGGTGATGGAGTCGCCCTGCTTCCAGCTCGTCAGCTTGTACGGACCGGTGCCGTTCGCCTTGGTCTTGCGGTCGGTGGTGTCGTCCTTCTTGAGTACGAGCCCGGCGCGACCGGTGAGGCTCCACAGGAGGCTCGAATCGGGCTGGCTGAGGGTCAGGACGACGTCCTTGCCGTTCGCGGCGATGGTCTGTACACGCGCGAGCCGCGCGGAATCGCGGTACGAGGCGTTCGTCTTCAGCTGCTGCAGCGACCAGACGACGTCGTCGACCGTGAGGGGGGTGCCGTCGTGGAAGGTGACGCCGTCGCGCAGCGTGAAGGTGTACGTGAGCTTGTCGGCGGAGACGGTGTGGCTCGACGCGAGCGTGTCGACGATCTTCTGGTCGGGCGTGCGGGACACGAGACCCTGGTAGACGTTGTCGATGAGGATCTGGTCCAGTGCGGAGCCGGCGGTCGTACGGATGTCGAGGTTGCTCGGGTCCGCGACCAGGCGCACGGTGACGACCGCATCGGGGTCGGGCGTCCCGGCGCTGGCGGAGGGGGACGAGCCGCCGCCGGAGCAGGCGGTGAGCAGCAGGGCGCCGGCCGCGAGGAGCGCGGCCGCGGCGACGGTGGTGCGGCGAAGCATATGAAGGGTCCTTTCGGCAGCGCGGGCGTACGGCTGAGCTGTGCGTAGGGCCCGCGGACTCGGGTGCGCGTTACAGCCTAGGCTTTGCGGCGACGGTCGCGGTCATCCGCCCCCGTCCGGCGACACCGGACGTCATGGGACGCAGCGGCCTCCGCCCCGTGTGGACCGGCGGGTCAGCCCCGCGCGACCTGCGCGATCAGGCGGGCGAGCGCGACGGGCAGCTCCTCGTGCACGTTGTGTCCGGAGGGCATGTCGATCACGGATGCCGCGGGCACCCGTCGGCGGAAGTCGTCGGCATCCGCCGCGGTGACGAAGCCGCGCTCGCCGCGGACGAGCGTGATGGGGACCGCGACGGCGGCGAGGTCGTCCCACCCGCGCGCGGCGAGGGCGCCTCG
>CANSLE010000065.1 GCA_947647645.1 uncultured Microbacterium sp. | reverse complement strand
CAGCGGGCAGGGGCTGCGGGTGCTCGCCGCGGCGCGCAAGCCCACGCGCGCCGGCGCGCTCGATGTCGACGACCTCGACGATCTGGAGCTCTTGGGGCTGTGGGGGATCGTCGATCCGCCCCGCCCCGAGGCCATCGTCGCCATCGCCGACTGCCACGCCGCCGGCATCCGCGTGAAGATGATCACCGGAGACCACGCCGGGACGGCGCGCGCGATCAGCCGGGAGATGGGCCTCGCCGCCGCAGACGCCCCGGTGCTGACCGGTGCCGAGCTCGAGGCGCTGAGCCAGGATCAGCTGAAGGAGGTCGTGCAGGGCGTCGACGTCTTCGCGCGCACCAGCCCGGAGCACAAGATCCGCATCGTGCGGGCGCTGCAGTCGCGCGGCGAGGTCGTCGCGATGACGGGAGACGGCGTGAACGACGCCCCGGCGCTCACCCGTGCGGACGTCGGGATCGCGATGGGGATCAAGGGTACCGAGGCGACGAAGGAGGCCGCCGAGATCGTCCTGGCGGATGACAACTTCGCGACGATTCGGAGCGCCATCGCCGAGGGCCGGCGCATCTACGACAACCTGCGCAAGTCGGTCGTCTTCCTCCTGCCGACGAACGGCGCGCAGTCGCTCGTGATCCTGGTGGCGGTGCTGTTCGGTCTCACGCTGCCGCTGACCCCGGTGCAGGTGCTCTGGGTGAACATGGTGACGGCGATCACCCTGTCGCTCGCGCTCGCGTACGAGCCCGCCGAGCGGGGCATCATGACGCGGCCCCCGCGCGCCGCCGGGGGCTCGATCGTCTCCGGGCGCGAGCTGGGGTTCGTCCTCACCGTGTCTCTGCTCATCGGCGGGGCGACGCTCGCGGTGTTCGGCCTCGCCCTTGCACGCGGAACCGGCATCGACGTCGCGCGCACCGAGGCCGTGTCCACCCTGGCCTTCGGCCAGCTCGCCTTCCTGCTGAACTGCCGCTTCCTCTCGCGCTCCAGCCTCACGGTCGACGTGCTCCGGGGAAACCCCGTCGTGTGGTGGTCGGCGCTGGCGCTCATCGTGCTGCAGATGCTCTACACCTACGTCCCCGCCCTGAACGGGCTGTTCGGGTCGCAGCCGCTCGACGCCGTCGGATGGCTGTTGCCGATCGGTGCGTCGATCGCGATCTTCTTCGCGGTCGAGGGACTCAAGTCGTTGCGCCGCAGGGAAGAGCCCCGCGCGTAGCCCGCACGTCGTGCCGACATCCTCCGAGGATCACTTTCAATGCGAATGCATAAGGATATCCGCGGAGTGTGTCGGCAGGTCCCCAGTAGCGTTGTTCGGGCCACCGCGATGCACCCCCCCGTGCACCTGACGCGGCCGGGCACGACAGAAGGAGGACCATCATGATCCGCACCACCGCCGTACCCCGTTCCGTCCGCGCCGGCGCCGCCGCCGCATCGGTCCTCGGCATGGTCGCCCTCGCGGGCTGCTCCGCCACGACGAGCGACGCGACGCCGACCGCCGCCCCCGACAAGACCAGCGCACCGTCGTCGACCGGCGCCGCCGGGTCCAGCGCATCGGGCGCCGCGTACAAGAACGGCACCTACAGCGCCGACGGGTCCTACTCCACGCCCGAGTCCGTCGAGAAGATCTCGGTCACGGTGACCCTCGCCAACGACGTCATCACGAAGGTCGAGGTGAAGGGCACCCCCACCAAGCGCGAGTCGCAGCAGTACCAGGGTCAGTTCATCGGCGGCATCAGCTCCGAGGTGGTCGGGAAGAAGATCGACGAGATCTCCGTCTCGCGCGTTGCCGGCTCGTCGCTGACGAGCGGCGGCTTCAACAAGGCCATCGACGAGATCAAGGTCGAAGCGAAGGCGTGACCGCGTCCGGCGAGGGCGGCGCCGTCATGACACCCGGCTCCCGGTGGGAGTTCGAGGCGATCGGCACGCGCTGGCAGCTGGACACGGTCGCGGAGCTCTCCGCGACCGTGCGGGCCGAGGTGAGCGCGGAGATCGACGCGTTCGACCGGGCGTGGTCGCGGTTCCGACCGGATGCCGCGATCGCCCCCCTCGCCGCGGCGGCGGGGTCCATCCCGAATCCGGTGGATGCCGCCGAGATGCTCGGGCTCTACGTCGAACTCAGCGACGCGACGGCGCACGCCGTCAACCCCCTCATCGGCGACGCGCTCTCGCGGCGCGGCTACGACGCGGGCTACGGCTTCGTGGACCGCGGCGCCCGGCCCGCGCCGCCGGGGTGGCCGCAGCTGTTGACCTGGGACGACGGCCTGCTCACGCTGCGCGAGCCGGCGGTGATCGATGTCGGGGCACTCGGCAAGGGCCGGCTCGTGGACCGGGTGCTCAGGCTCGTCGCCGGTCGCGTCGACGGACCGGTGACGGTCGACGGCGGCGGTGACATCGCGCTGCGCGGGACCGAGAGCATCGCCCTGGAGCATCCGTTCGATGCGACACGCGCGGTCGGCGTGTGGCGCATCACGGATGCCGCGCTCTGCGCCTCCGCGACGCAGCGACGCGCCTGGGCGGGGGGCGAGGGCGGACTGCACCACGTGCTCGACGCCCGCACGGGCGAGCCGGTGCGTACCATCGCCGCGACCTGGGCGGTGGCCCCGGACGCGATGACGGCGGATGCCGCGTCGACCGCGCTCTTCTTCGACGGCGGGCCCCGGTTCGCCCACACCCACGACGTCTCCTGGGTCCGTATGACAACAGACGGCCGCCTGGAGTGGTCGCCCGACAGTAAGGCAGAGTTGTTCCTGTGATGACCTCACTCACGGCGGTCTGGAACCGCACGCTGGCCGTCCTCGGACGGGTCTCGATGTACCGGCTGGGCGTCCTCGCCCTCGGGGCGCTCGCCGCCATCGCCTTCGTCCTCTCCCTGTTCGGCGCGGTCGGACCGACGCCGTGGGAACTGCTCGTCTCCTACGTCGTGCTCGGCGCGGCGTGCGCCGCCACCGATGCGATCGCGCACCGCGTGCTCGGCGGGCACTGGCGGTGGGAGTCGTCGCTCATCACGGTGCTCATCCTGCTCTTCGTGCTGCGCCCCACTCTGGAGCCCCTCGCCCTGGTGGGCCTTCTCATCGCGGGCGTCGTCGCCTCGGCATCCAAGTACGTGCTCGCCTGGCAGGCGCGACACATCTTCAATCCCGCCGCCGTCGGCGCCACCGTTCTGACGGTGCTCAGCGTCTGGTTCCCGGCCCTCGGGTCGTCCTCGTGGTGGGTCGGGTCACCGTTCCTCGCAGGCCCGGTGATCCTCCTCGGGATGGTGGTGCTGGTGCGTACCGAGAAGGTGCGTGTCATCACGCTCTTCCTGCTGATCGCCGTCGCCGTCGCCTTCGTCCGCACATCGGTGCAGTACCAGCAGGCGGGTCTCGTCGTCGATGCCGGCACCGTGTTCTGGAACATCCTCTGGTCCTCGCCGTTCCTGTTCCTCGGCGCCTTCATGCTCTCCGAGCCGCTGACGCTGCCGCCGCGGCGCTGGCAGCAGTTCGCAGTCGCGGCCGTCGTGGGTGCGCTCGCCGGGTGGCCGATCGACGTCGGCGACGTCAGCCTCGGCCAGGAGCGCGCCCTGCTCATCGGGAACCTCCTCGCCTTCGCCTTCGCGGCGCGGACGGCGGTCCGCCTGACGTTCCAGGAGCGCATCGTGCTGACGCCGACCGTGCGCGAGCTGTCGTTCCGTGCCGAGCGGCGGTTCCGCTTCGTCGCCGGGCAGTACCTCGAGCTGGAGGTGCCGCACGCCCGGCCCGATGCCCGTGGCACCCGCCGCGAGTTCAGCATCGTGTCGGCGCCCGACGAGCTCCCCGAGGTGCGCATCGCCCTTCGCGAGGGCTCCCAGTCGAGCTACAAGAAGGCGCTCGCCGCCGTGGAACCCGGGCAGGAGCTCGCTGTGACCGGCGTGTGGGGCGACTTCGTGCTGCCGGCCCGCCCGTCCGCGCCCGTGCTGATGGTCGCCGCCGGCATCGGGGTGACCCCGTTCGTGTCGCAGTTGCGGCACGTGCGGCTGTCGGGTGAGGACCGCGACGTCGTCTTCGTCTACGTCGCCTCGGATGCCGAGGAGCTCGCCTTCCGCGACGAGCTGGAGCAGTCCGGCATCCCCGTCATCGTCTTCACCCGCGACGAGCCCGCGACCCTGCCGCCGCACTGGCGCTGGGCGCGCGGCGTCCGACTCGACGCGGACGGCCTGCTGGAGGTCGTCCCCGACATAGGTGCGCGGCACGCGTACGTCTCGGGGCCGCCGCGGCTGATCGCCGATCTCGCCCCCGCGCTGGAGAAGGCGCGCTCGCTGACGACCGACGCGTTCGCGGGCTACTGATCCCTCCCGCGCGCCCGCCGCGGCGCACGAGGTCGTCCCCCGCCGCCGTGTCGGCTCCGTGCCTCGGGACGTCGCGCAGCCACTGCGCGCGCGAGGGCCGGTGGTGATCCCCCTCGACCTTCCTCGATCCCCACGATCGTGGCGACGCCCTCGGAGAGCACGTCGGTGATGCCGAGCAGTCGCCCCGCGGCACTCGCTACCTATTCGGCGGATGCCTCCGGGGGCGCCGTCGCGTCCGCCGTCTCCGGTGCGGCCGGGCGGGCCGGGAGCCGGATCTCGAACGCGGTGCGGCCGGGCGTGCTGTCGACGGAGATCGTGCCGTGGTGCGCCGTGACGATGGCCTTCGCGATCGACAGTCCCAGCCCGGTCCCGCCGGTCTGGCGTGCACGGGAGGTGTCGCCGCGCGCGAACCGCTCGAACAGCTCGCCGGCGATGTCCGGAGCGATGCCCGGTCCGTCGTCGACGACCCGCACCACCGCCTCGCCGTCGCTCGTCGAGATGCACGCGGTGACCGTTGTCCCGGCGGGGGTGTGGACCCGGGCGTTGGTCAGCAGGTTGGCGATCACCTGGTGAAGCCGCATCGCGTCGCCGGCGACGACGACCGGCTCCTCCGCGGCATCCAGTTCCCACAGGTGGTCGGGACCGGCGACCTGGGCGTCGGCGATGCTGTCGACGACGACGCGCGTCAGGTCCACCGCGCCGTACACGAGCTCCTTGCCCTCGTCGAGACGCGCGAGCAGCAGGAGGTCCTCGACCAGCGCGGTCATCCGCAGCGACGCCGACTGGATGCGCTCCAGGGACTGCTCGGATTGCTCGGAGCTGATCGCGAGCTGGGCCGGTGTCGCGGCGGGTCCGGCCGCGTGGACGTTGCGCAGCGAACGCAACGAGAGCTCCGAGTATCCGCGGATCGCGGCGAGCGGGGTGCGCAGCTCGTGACTCGCGTCGGCGACGAAGGCGCGCATCCGTTCCTCATTGCGTTGGCGCGCGGCGAGGGAGACGTCGACGTGATCGAGCAGCGAGTTGAGCGCCGCGCCGACGCTGCCGATCTCGTCGCTGGCATCCGCCTCGGATGCCGGGACGCGCTCGGTGATCGTGACGTCGCCCGAGTCGAGGCGCTGGGCGGCGACACGGGTCGCCGTCGCCGCGACGGCACGCAGAGGTCGGAGCGAGTAGCGGATGACCACGGCGATGACCGCGGCCAGCAGCAGGAGCCCGCCCGTCGTGACGAGGGCCACGGTGGTGAGGATCTGGGCGATCGTCGAGCTGACGGTCGACAGCGGCAGCCCGACGGCGATGATGTAGCGCCCGACGCCGGTCTTGAAGACGCGGTAGGTGTCGATCCCGGCAATCGTCACCGTCGCGTGCTGTGAGCTCGTGAACGCGTCCGCGACCTGTGTGATCTGCGCATCGCTGAGAATCGCCACCCGATCGCCCGACTGGTAGGCCCCGTCGGTCCCCGACGTGGACTGGACCACGAGCAGCATGTCCGCGGTGTTCACCCGGACCTGGGAGAGGACGGTGTAGGCGTCCGCCGGCCCGGTGAGATTGCTGTAGGAGCTGGAGAGCTGGGAGCCCACGCGCTGCGCCGCCACCTGCACCTGGTTGTCGAGCTGCGCCGAGAGGATGTTGCCGAGGATCGCGCTCGTCGCGACCCCGATCATCGCGAGGATCAGCGTGACCATCCCGACCACGGTCGCGATCAGCCGCGTCTGCAGACTCCAGCGCACGCGGTGGCGCGGACGCTCCGCCGGGCCCGCCGTCGTCACTGCGGGGCTTTGATCATGTAACCCACACCGCGGACGGTGTGGATGAGGGGCTCCCGACCGGCGTCGATCTTCTTGCGGAGGTAGGAGATGTACAGCTCGACGACCGATGAGCGCCCGCCGAAGTCGTAGTTCCAGACGCGGTCGAGGATCTGCGCCTTCGACACCACGCGACGCTGGTTGCGCATGAGGAAGCGCAACAGCTCGAACTCGGTGGCCGTCAGCTCGATCTCCGTGCCGCCACGCATCACCTCGTGGGAGTCCTCGTTGAGCGTCAGCTCTCCCACGCGCAGGACGGGGTCGGCGCCGCCCGCCGTGGCCGTGCCGGCCCGCCGCATCAGCCCCCGCAGACGTGCGACGACCTCCTCGAGGCTGAAGGGCTTGGTCACGTAGTCGTCGCCGCCTGCCGTCAGGCCCGCGACGCGGTCGGCGACGGCGTCCTTGGCCGTGAGGAAGAGCACGGGTACGTCGTTGCCCGCGTGACGCAGCCGCTGCAGCACCGACATGCCGTCGAGGTCGGGCATCATGATGTCGAGCACCATCGCGTCGGGGTCGAACTCCCGCGCCTGGGCCAGCGCGTCGAACCCGGATCCGGCCGTCCGCACGTCCCAGCCCTCCATGCGCAGCGCCATCGAGAGCAGATCGGTGAGCATCTGCTCGTCGTCGACGACGAGGATGCGAAGCGGCGACCCGTCGGGGCGGTGCAGGACAGGGGAGGCGGCGAGAGCGGTCATGACATCCATTCTCGTGCCCTGTCTGTGAGCGACCTATGGTGTGCGCTGTGAGGAGCCTATGTGTGCGCGGGGCGTCCGCCGAGCGCTGCTCGCCGCCGGGTGGACGGGCCTAGGGTGGCACTCATGGCACAGCCCCAGTGCGTCGTCTACGACGGCGGCATCGCACACCCGACCGACGCGACGCCCGCCGAGGCCCTCGCCGATGCGCGCCGCCGTGGCGGGATGCTGTGGATCGCTCTGACGTCCCCCAACGACGACGAGGTGCACGCGCTCGCCGAGGTGCTCCAGCTGGCACCGCTCGGGGTGGCGACCGCGCTGCGCACGCATCAGCGCTCGAAGCTCGAGCGCTTCGGCGAGCAGCTCTACGTCGTGGTGCAGCCGTCGCAGTACGACGACCGCACCGAGACGGTGCAGTGCCGGGAGGTCGACCTGTTCGTCGGCGCCGACTTCTTCGTCGCGATCTCCTCCGACGGCGCGGTCGATCTCGATCGGCTGCGGACGCTCCTGGACGCGCATCCGGACATCGCCGCGCGCGGCCCGCTCGGCGTGCTGTGGGCGACGTTCGAGTACGTCACCCGCGGCTACCGGGAGGTGATGGACGGCATCGAGCGCGACATCGACGAGATCGAGGAGGAGCTGTTCGGCGAGGACGAGGGCGTCTCCCGCCGGATCTTCGCGCTGCAGCGGGAGGTCATCGACCTGCGGCACGCGACCGCGCCGCTGCCGACGATCATGGATCGGCTCGAGCATCACGTGGCGGGGCGCAACCCCAGCGGGGAGGCGCCCGGATACCGTGAGATCGCCGACCGTGCGCGCTACATCGACGCGCGGGTGGCCGCCTTCCGCGAGACGCTCAACAGCGCCCTCACGATCCACGCGACGCTGGTCGATCAGCGACGCAACGATCAGATGAGCGAGATGACGCGCAGGAGCATCGAGCAGAACGACCAGGTCAAGAAGATCTCGTCCTGGGCGGCCATCGGGTTCGCGCCGACGCTGGTCGCCGGTATCTACGGGATGAACTTCCAGCACATGCCTGAGCTCGCCTGGACGTGGGGCTATCCCTTCGCGATCGCGCTCATGGCCGCGGTCAGCGCGGGGCTCTATCTCGTCTTCAAGAAGAAGGACTGGATCTAGCGCGCGCCGCCGCGGCCGGATCTCAGTGGGTGTCTTCGGCCTCGACCTCGGTGCGGTCGCCCGACCACAGCGTGTGGAAGGTGCCTTCCTTGTCGACGCGCTTGTAGGTGTGCGCCCCGAAGAAGTCGCGCTGTCCCTGGATGAGTGCGGCGGGCAGACGCGACGCCCGCAGGCCGTCGTAGTAGGCGAGCGACGACGAGAAGGCGGGCGCCGGGATGCCGGCAGCGGCCGCCCGTGCCACGATGGTGCGCCAGGCGTCCTGGGCGCGGGTGAGCGCGTCGACGAAGTACGGCGCCGTCAACAGCACCGCGAGGTCGGGCTCGGCGGCGTAGGCGTCGGCGATGCGGTTGAGGAACTGGGCGCGGATGATGCAGCCCGCACGCCAGATCTTGCTGACCGCGCCGAGGTCGATCGACCAGTCGTAGTGCGCGGCACCGGCGCGGATCTCATCGAAGCCCTGCGAGTAGGCGACGATCTTCGAGGCGTAGAGCGCCAGACGCACCTGCTCGATGAACGCGTCGGCCTCTTCGCCGGTGAGCGGCGCGGCGCCGTCGTCGTCCGGGCCCGGAAGACCGCCGGAGATGGAGCGCTGCTCGGGGTGGCTCGACAGCGACCGCGCGAAGACCGCCTCGGCGATGCCGGAGACGGGCACGCCCAGGTCGATGGCCGTCTGCACGGTCCAGCCGCCGGTGCCCTTGGCGCCGGCCTGGTCGACGATGACATCCACCAGCGGCGCGCCGGTCTCGGCATCCACCTGGCGAAGCACCTCGGCGGTGATCTCGATGAGGTAGCTCTCGAGCTCGCCGGTGTTCCACTGCGCGAAGACGTCGGCGATCTCGGCGGGGGTCTTGCCGGTGGCGCGGCGGATGAGGTCGTAGGCCTCGGCGATGAGCTGCATGTCGGCGTACTCGATGCCGTTGTGCACCATCTTGACGAAGTGGCCGGCGCCGTCGTGGCCGATGTGCGTGACACACGGCTCGCCCTCGGCGACGGCCGCGATCGAGCGGAGGATCGGGCCGAGCGTGGTCCACGCCTCGTCGGGGCCTCCGGGCATGAGCGACGGGCCGAGGAGAGCGCCCTCCTCTCCGCCGGAGACACCCATGCCGACGAAGTTGAAGCCGCGCTCGCGTACCGCCTTCTCGCGGCGGATGGTGTCGGTGAACAGGGCGTTGCCGCCGTCGATGATGATGTCACCGGGCTCGAAGACGTTCATGAGCTCGTCGATGACAGCGTCGGTGGGACCGCCGGCCTTCACCATGATGAGAGCGGTGCGCGGCTTCTGAAGGCTCGCGGCGAACTCCTGGTACGAGAAGGCGGGGACGAAGCCGGCTTCGGGGTGCTCGGCGACCAGTTCATCGGTCTTGGAGCGCGAGCGGTTGTAGACCGCGACGGTGTTGCCCTCGCGCGACGCCAGGTTGCGGGCGAGGTTCGAGCCCATCACCGCGAGCCCGACGACTCCGATGTTGGCCGTGGGTGACACGGGCGTGGTGGACTCGGCAGCGGTCTGTTCGGGCACGTCGAACTCCTCAGGGTCGGTCGGGGATTCAGGATTCAGCGTAGTCCGCCGCAGCGGTCGTCGGCGCTGCATGACGCGCGCCCGTGAGGCGGCGGGTGACGGAGATGTCGCGCTCGCCGAGTCCGGCGTCGACGATCTCGTCGAAGATCTCGCGCAGCGCCGGCAGCAGGGCGGCGTGGATGCCGGTCGCCCGCGCGACGTCGGCGGCGAAGCCCAGGTCCTTGACCATGTACTTCGCGGCTCCCGAGGGGGAGTCGTCCCCGGCGACGAGCCTCTCCCTGCGGCTCGTGAGCAGATTCGACCCCGCGTATCCGCCGGCCAGCAGTGTCCAGAGGGCGTCGACGTCGAGTCCGGAGCGCGCCGCGAGCTCGGTCGCCTCGCCGAGGGCGGTGATCGTGGCGGCGACGACGAGCTGGTTGCAGGCCTTCGCGACCTCGCCCGCCCCGAGGGGCCCGAGGTGGACCGGC
>CANSLE010000064.1 GCA_947647645.1 uncultured Microbacterium sp. | reverse complement strand
CCGCGCTCGATCCGAGCAGGCCCAGATCGGCGATCTCGAGCGGGCTCACCTCGTGGCGTCCGATGGCCGCGGCGTAGGCCGTGGCACGCTCGACGGCGATGGCGACGGCATCCGTGGCGACGGCGCGCTCGACGCGGGCGCGGGTCTCGGGCGTCAGCTGCCAGTCGACCGCCCCCACCTGCAGGCCATCGGTGGACGCGATGTCGTTCACCCACTCCGACAGCGCGGACGGGTCGGTGAACGTCGCCGTGACCTCCACCGAAGCATGATGCACGAGAGCGAGCTGTGCGCCCTCATTGTTCCAGGGCCGGTCGGCCCACACCGACATGCGCTGGCTCGCCCAGTCCGCGATCGTCCCCGCAGACGCTCGGGCGGTCAAGTCGGCGCGCAGCGGCTCTGTGAGCGTGGCGATGCGATCGACGACGGCGGCGCGCTCGGGACCGTCGGCGGATGCCGTGACGTGGGCCACTGCCCGCTCGGGCAGCACGCGCGTGTGGCTCTCGCCGCGGACGGTGATGGTGACAGCAGTCATGGGGTAAACTGTAATGCTCGGGTGCCTTCGGCATCCGGTGACAACTCCACAGCGTGACAGTGGCTCATTCGCCGCACGGCACGTCGCCGTAACGCACAGGGGGCTGATCGGTTTCGACAGCGTCTGTGAATCTGCGAGAAGCGGGCCGAGGATGCAGGGTTATCTCGTAAACGATCTCTGCAAAACTACAAGTGCCGAATCCAAGCGCACTGACTTCGCCCTCGCTGCCTAAGCGAGCCCGATAGTCCGTCAGACCGTGTGTGACCCCGCCACGGACCCTGGCGTCATCTAGGGGTCTTGCTGTGTGACGGCGCCTGGACGTCACGCGGGACTCTTCCCAGGCTGGGCTCGTCGACTTAGGTGTCTGTGACAAAGGTCGGAGCCGAGCAGAACGTCTTCACAGACTGCGCCCGGAGAAGACGCAGTATCTCAGCGTTGGACGGGGGTTCGATTCCCCCCAGCTCCACGACGTCACTGTCACAGGCGAAGGCCCCGGCATCCGATCGATGGATGCCGGGGCCTTCGCCGTCGGGGGTGTCGGCTCGTCGTGCGTTCGATGTGGCGGCCAGCTTGTGGTCAGCGACGACGGTTGTGCGGGCGCCGAGAGCGGCCCCGGTCGGGAGCGGATGGCGTCAGTCGGCGGTCCCGCGAAGGAGGAGCAGGTACTGCTTCGTGTCGGACACGGCGACCCATCCGTCGCCGAACAGGTACGTCATGCCGTAGCCCTTGTCGTCGGTGGTGATGGCGCGCGAGGGATCCTGCGTGATGTAGAAGCCGGACGCGGCTTTCTCGCGCCGCCAGCCTTCCTTCTCCAGCTGCGCCGCCATCGTCGTGGCCACGTCGGACGTGACGTGCGCCCAGCCGAACTCCATCAGGTTGCCGGAGGCGACCGAGTAGTTCGCCCACGTGCAGATGAGGCCGCCTTCGACGGGCGCGCTCGACGGCTGCGTCTCGAACGTGAAGGGAGTCTGCTTGGCGGTCCACCCCTTCTTCTTGAACTCGGCGAGGGTGTCGGGCTCGATCATGCCCTCGCACGTCGCGGTGCCAGCGGCGGTCGCGGAGATGTCCGGCGTCCGTACGGGCTGCGCCTCGGTCGGAGTCGGCGAGACCGCGTTGCCGGTCACGGTCGGCGCGGCGGTGGGTGCGGCGGCCGCGCATCCGCTCAGCAGCAGCGCCACGGCCAGGGTGACAGCCGGAAAGACGAGAGGCGCGAAGCGAGAACGTGTCATCGGTGGGGTCCGGTCGAGTCAGCGGGCCGCGGGCGAAGAGCCGAGGAGGGAGAGGAAGTCGGCGTGGAGGCGCCCGTTGGTCGCGAGCGACGAACCGGAGGCGATGGAGTCGGCGCCGTCGATGTCGGTGAAACGGCCGCCGGCCTCGTGCACGATCGGCACGAGCGCGGCGATGTCGTACTCCTTCACGCCGAACTCGGCGACGAACTCCAGGCGGCCCTCGGCGAGCAGCATGTAGGGCCAGGTGTCGCCGTAGCCGCGGTCGCGCCAGACCGCACGGCTGAGGCGCAGCAGGTCGTCGGTGCGACCCACCTCGTCCCACTGGGCGAGGGACTGGAAGCTCACGCTCGCGTCGGCGATGGCATCGATGCCCGAGACGCCGAGGCGACGCGTGGCGCCGTCGGGGGTGTTGGTCCAGGCGCCCTGGCCGGATGCCGCCCACCAGCGCCGGCCGAGAGCGGGCTGGCTCGCCACGCCGATGCGCGGAACGCCATCGATCGCGAGCGCGATGAGAGTCGTCCACATCGGGATGCCCTTGAGGTAGTTGGCCGTGCCGTCGATCGGGTCGATGATCCACTGGCGGGTCGCGGCGCCGGAGCTGCCGTACTCCTCGCCCAGGATGCCGTCGCCCGGACGCTCGGCCGACAGGAGCGCGCGCAGCGCCCGCTCGGTGGCCAGGTCGGCCTCGGTCACGTGCGAGGAGTCGGGCTTGAGCTGGACGTCCAGATCGGCGGCGTCGAAGCGCGCCATCGTCACGGCATCCGCCGCGTCGGCGAGGCGCAGTGCGAGCTGCAGGTCGTCGGTGAGGTCACCGTCGAAGGGCGTGCTCCAGGGAGACGTGGTGGCGGGGGAGGTCACAACCCCCAGGATACGCGTCGTTGTCGCCTCGATTCGCGGTGCGCCTTTCGGGATGGTAACGTTGTCCCTCGGTTCGCCAATGATCTTCTCGAGGATCCAGCGGCCATACGGAACGCACCTCTAGCTCAATCGGCAGAGCAACTGACTCTTAATCAGTGGGTTCTGGGTTCGAGTCCCAGGGGGTGCACCACCGAGACAGTCCCTCGATCGCAAGGTCGGGGGACTGTCTGCGTTGTGGCGCCGACGACGGTCGCGAGTTACTGACGGCGTCGCGCATCACGGCGGTGCGAACCGCGTCGATACCCTCGAACGCATGGGCTTCTCGCCTCTCGGTCTCGTGCTCAGCGTCGCTCTGTTCGCGCCCAGCCTCTTGCTCGTGCGGTTTCCCCCGCGCCCCGCGCCGACGAGCGCCGCGGTCCCGCGCGGTGTGGTCGCGCTGGAGCGTGTGGGGCAGGTGCTCTGCGTGACGGCGCCGGTCATCACCGTCGGCGGGGATGTGCGCTGGTGGTGGGCTCTGCCGGTGTCCGTGCTCGTCGTCGCCTATTGGGCGCTGTGGATGCGCTTCGTCGCCGGCGGGTGCCGGCTGGACCTCCTCTTCGGCCCCGTGTGGGGGGTTCCCGTGCCGATGGCCGTGCTTCCCGTCGCCGCGTTCCTCGCCGGTTCCGCGTGGCTCGCCAATCCGTGGATGGCGGTCGCCGCCGTCGTGCTCGCGGCGGGGCACCTACCGAGCTCACTGTTCACGGCGCGGTCGCTGTGAGGCGGATGCGTCATCCCGACGAGGGCGATCAGTCCCGACGCATCCGCCACCGCACTTACGCCGCGTCGCCGACGAGCACCGCGGCTGCTTCTTCCGCGGCATCCGCCTCGTGGGCGTCGATGCGGGACAGCGCGCGCCGGCCGATCAGGATGGTCGCCGCGGAGATCAGTACCGAGATCGCAGCGAACACGAACGGCACCGAGGCGTTGAACGCGTGCCACAGCGCGGCGGCGATCGGGGGAGCGGCGGCGCCGCCGAGGAACCGCACGGCGGAGTACGACGACGAGGCCACGGAGCGCGGCAGATCGGTCGCCTCCATCACCGACTCCGTGAGGATCGTGTTCATCAGGCCCAGCAGCAGACCGCCCACGATGATGCAGGTCACCAGTCCCGCGGGGGACGCGACGACGACCGCGGCGACCAGCAGGTCGATCGCCAGCAGCGGGAGCACCACCAGCATCGCGGTGCTGCGGGAGAGGCGCCGCAGCAGGATCGGCGCCACCCATACGCTCGTCACGGCGAGGGCCACGCCCCAGCCGAAGAACGTCAGACCGATGCCCATCGCGCCGAACCCGAGCGGGAACGGTGAGAACGCCAGCAGCACGAAGAACCCGATGTTGTAGAACAGCGCCGCGATCGCGAGCACCGCAAGGGCGGGCTGTCGCAACGCCTGGAACGGTGCGGACAGCTTCACGGGCGTGCGCTTCTCCTCGCCTCCGTGCAACAGCACGAGTACCGCGATGAAGGCGATCGCCATCAGCGCCACCACGCCGAAGAACGGACCGCGCCAGCTGATCTCGCCCAGGATGCCGCCGAGCAGTGGACCGATCGCGATCCCCAGACCGAGCGCCGCTTCGTACAGGATGATCGCGGCTGAGCTGCCCCCCGAGGCCGCCCCGACGATGGTCGCGAGCGCGGTCGAGATGAAGAGGGCGTTGCCGAGGCCCCAGCCGGCGCGGAAGCCGATCACCGCGTCGACGCTGCCCGCTACGGCGCACAGGAGTGCGAACACGACGATGAGCCCGAGTCCGATCAGCAGCGTCGCCTTCGTGCCGATGCGTGACGAGATCCAGCTCGTCACGAGCATCGCGAGGCCGGTGACCACCAGGTAGCTCGTGAACAGCAGCTCGGTCTCCACCGGGCTGGCCTGCAGCGACTCGGCGATGGCGGGGAGGATCGGGTCGACCAGGCCGATCCCCATGAACGCGATCACACACGCGAAAGCGACGGCCCAGACCTGCGCCGGCTGGCGCCAGATGTTGACGGCGGGGGCTGAGCTCATCGGGCCACCTCCGCGACCCGCGTGCGGGCGTTGACGATGTCGGCGGCGCGACGGATCGTCGCCCACTCCTCCTCGTCCAGGTCGGCGAAGCGCGGGGCGAGGGCGGAGCTCAGCACCCGGAGCCACTCGTCGAGCGCGGTCATCCCGGCATCCGTCGCGGATACGAGCGTCGCGCGTGAGTCATCAGGGTCGGGAGCGCGGTCGACGAGGCCCGCGTCGGCCATCTGGGTGACGAGCCGGGTCATGCCGGGCTGCGTGACGCGGCTCAGCGTCGCCAGGTCGCCGATGCGCAGTGGCCCGTTGTCGCGCAGCAGAACGAGGGTCCGCCACTGGGCGGCGGGTGCTTCGGTGCGAGTCTCGAGCGACGCCACGCGGGTGATCGCGTGCGCGCCGACGAGCAGTCGGAGGATGTCGTCGGTGTGATGCATACCGGAAGTATATACCGAAGGCATGAATACGCCGGTTACCGGATCGTGACCGCGATGTCCGCGACAGTGTTTGACATCACGGGTGGAGCTGAACAAGATGTCAGTACCTGAATCAGTTCTCAGGTACTCCTTCCAACGGTGAAAGGCACACACATGCGGGTTACGAAGAAGTTGCTCCACGCGAGTTTTGTGGCCGTCGTCGCGACGACGGCCCTCGCTCTGTCGGCCTGCGCGCCGCAGCCCGGAACCGCCGGAGGCGGAGCCACCGCCGGTGACGGTCCCGCCGAGATCACGGTGGGCGTCGTCACGAGCGAGACGGGTCCCCTCGCCAGCTACGGCAAGCAGTACCTCGACGGCTTCAAAGCCGGCCTCGCGTACGCCACGGACGGCACCAACGAGGTGAACGCCACCAAGATCACCGTCGACTACCGCGACGACGCGGGCAACCCCGACACCGCCGTCGGCGCCGTCAAGGAGCTCGTCGGGCAGGGCGTCAACATCCTCGCCGGCAGCGCCTCGTCGGGTGTCGCCGCCGCCGTCGCCGCGCAGGCCGGTCAGAACAAGGTCCTCTTCATCTCCGGCCCCGCCGCGGCCGATGCGCTCACCGGGGTGAACGCCTACACCTTCCGCAGCGGCCGGCAGTCGGCGCAGGACGTCGCCACTGCCGGAACCTTCCTCGGCGACCTCAAGGGCAAGACGGTCACCGTCTTCGCGCAGAACACCGCGTTCGGCAAGGGCAACGAGGCCGCCGTCCAGGCGATCCTCGGCGCAAAGGGCGCGACCGTCAACAGCGTGCTCGTCGCGGAGGACGTCACCGAGTTCACGCCGTTCGCCCAGCAGGTGCTGGCCGCGAAGCCCGACCTCGTGTTCGTCGCGTGGGCGGGCGCCACCTCAGGCGCGATGTGGCAGGCGATGAGCCAGCAAGGCGTGCTCGACGCCGTTCCCGTCGTCACCGGTCTCGGCGACGCGGCGACCTTCGGCGCGTACGGCGCGGCATCCGAGAAGATCAAGTTCCTCAACTACTACTTCCCGGGCGCGCCGAGCAACGACGTCAACACCGCGATGATCGACGCCGTGAAGAAGGCCGGCGGCACGCCCGACCTGTTCACCCCCGACGGCTTCAACGCCGCGCTGATGATCGTCCAAGCGGTGAAGGCGGGCAAGGGCGACGTCGAGGCGATGGTCAAGAGCCTCCAGGACTTCACGTTCCAGGGACCGAAGGGCTCGCTCACGGTCCGGGGTGGCGACCACGCGCTGATCCAGGACATGTATCAGGTCAGGCTCGTCGCGTCCGGTGGCGGGTTCGCTCCCGAGCTCGTCGCGACCGTCCCGGCCGACGAGGTCGCGCCGGCGAAGAAGTAAGGCGTCCCCGCATGAGCACCCCCGTCCCGTCCGCCCTGACGATCGAAGGCCTCGGCCTGCAGATCGGCGGTGCGACCATCCTGAAAGACGTCGACCTGGACATCGCGCCCGGCAGCACCGTCGGCGTGATCGGCCCGAACGGTGCCGGCAAGACCACGCTCTTCAACGTGATCTCCGGCGTCACTCGGCCGACCGCGGGTCGCCTCCTGATGGACGGCGTCGACATCACCCGCGCGTCGGTTCCGCAGCGGGCACGGGCGGGACTGGGGCGCACATTCCAGACGTCGAGCCTGTTCCCGCGCCTGAGCGTGCTGGAGAACGTCCGCCTCGCGGCGCAGGTGGGCATCGGCGGCAACTACTCGCTGCTGCGCTTTCCCCGCCAGAGGGATGCCGCGACCGTGCTCGCCCGTGAACAGCTCGTGAAGGTCGGACTCACCCACAAGCTCGACACTGCGGCCGGCGACATCTCGCACGGGGACAAGCGCAAACTCGAGATCGCCGTCCTGCTCGCCACGGAGGCGAAGATCGTCCTCCTCGACGAGCCGATGGCCGGCGTCGCATCCGGCGACGTCGCCGGCCTCGTCGACACGATCCGCGAGATGCAGGCCGCCACCGGCTGCACGGTGCTGATGGTGGAGCACCACATCGAGGTGCTCATGGGTTTCGTGCAGAAGGTCGCCGTCATGTACTCCGGCTCGATCATCGCCTTCGACACGCCGCAGCAGATCATGGAGAACCCCCTCGTGCAGAGCGCCTACCTCGGCCGTACACAGTCCTCGACCGCGGAGCCGGCCGTATGAGTGCGCCGGTCCTCACCGTCTCGCACCTGTCGGCGTCCATCGCCGGCCAGCAGGTCGTGGAAGACGTCTCGTTCCAGGTCCCCGCCACGGGCATCACAGCGGTGCTCGGCCGCAACGGCGCGGGCAAGACGTCGACGATCCGCGGCATCCTGGGGCTGATCTCGCGCCGTGGGGAGGTGACGCTGGCGGGTGAGCGCATCGACGGCCTCCCGACCTACCGCATCGTCCAGCGCGGCGTCGGCTACGTGCCCGAGGACCGGGAGGTGTTCGCTGGCCTCACCGTCGCCGAGAACCTCGCCCTCGCCGAGCGCGACAGGAAGCCGCGGCGGGAGTTCGTCGCGGAGCTCTTCCCCGACCTCGTCGCCCGTCGCGCCCAGCTCGCAGGCACGCTCTCCGGCGGTCAGCAGCAGATGGTGTCGGTGGCGCGCGCGCTGCTCAACGAGAACCGGATCCTCCTCGTCGACGAGCCCACGAAGGGACTCGCCCCGAAGATCGTCGGCGAGGTCGCCCAGGCGCTCCAGGAAGCCGCCAAGATCGTCCCGATCCTGCTCGTCGAGCAGAACCTCGACGTCGTCCGCCGCCTCGCCGACGACGCCATCGTCATCGCCGGTGGCCGTGTCGTCCACACCGGACGGGCACGCGAGCTCCTCGACGACGACGTCCTTACCGCTCGCCTCCTCGGCGTGAGCGCGGAGGCCCACGCATGAGCAGCATCGTCCTCATCCTGCTGACCGGTGTCGGACTCGGCGCCCTCTACTTCCTCGTCGCATCGGGTCTCAGCCTCATCTACGGGCTCATGCACGTGCTCAACTTCGCGCACGGCGCCTTCCTCACTCTCAGCGCCTTGATCGGCTGGCAGGTCGCGCAGGCGCTCGGCACCGCGTCATGGGGCTCGTTCCTCGTGTCGATCCTCGTCGGCGCGGTCGTCGGCGCGGTCTTCGCAACGCTCACCGAGCTGGTGCTCATCCGCCCGCTCTATGAGCGGCACATCGAACAGGTACTCGTCACCGTCGGCCTCTCCTTCGCCGCGGTCGCGCTGTTCGAGGGGATCTGGGGGACGGATGCCGTGAACATCGCCGGACCGGTGTGGCTCAAGGAGACCACCGAGATCCTCGGCGCCCGCATCCCGAACACCTACTGGGTGCTGATGATCGCCGCCACCCTGGTGCTCGTCGCCCTCGTGCTGTTCCTGAAGAAGACCCGATACGGCATGATCATCCGCGCCGGGGTCGAGAACCGGTCGATGGTCACCGCGCTCGGTATCGACGTGCGCCGGAGCTTCACCCTCGTCTTCGCCATCGGGGGAGCGGCGGCCGGCATCGGTGGCGTGCTCGCGATGCACTACACCACCTTCGTCTCCGCCCACCTCGGCGCGACGCTCCTGATCTTCGCGTTCATCGTCACCGTCATCGGCGGGCTCGGCTCCCTGACCGGCGCCGCGATCGCCTCCGTGCTCGTGGCCGTGCTGCAGCAGTTCGCCAACGTCTACCTCAGTGGCACCGGCGACTTCATCGTCGTCGTGCTGCTCGCCGTCGTGCTCCTCGTGCGACCCACCGGCCTCATGGGGAGGAAAGCATGACCGTCACCACCGGAGTCCCCACCCTCGTTCCGGGCCGGAAGGGCACGGCCCTGCCCTTCGTCGTCGGCGGCGCGCTCATCGTGGTCATGGCCGTGCTGCCGCTGTTGAACGTCTCGATCCCCGGCATCCTCCCCGGCGCCACCTACACGCCCGGCACGCTCGCGCTGCTGTCGCTGTGCATGGTGTTCGCCGCTCTGGCGCTGTCCTACAACCTGCTGCTCGGCACGTCCGGGATGCTGTCGTTCGGCCACGCCCTGTACTTCGGGGCCGGGGCGTACGGTCTCGGCCTGGCGCTGAAGGTCTTGGGCGTGCCGCTGTGGCCCGGGGCGCTGATCGCGCTGGTCGGGGGGCTCGCCATCGCGGCCTTCACCGGCGCGATCTCGATGCGGGTCTCGGGCATCCCCTTCGCGATGGTCACGCTCGCGTTCGCGCAGGCGGGCTCGGTGCTCGTGCGCCGCAACCAGGACCTCACCGGTGGCGAAGAAGGCCTGCGCCTTCCCACAGATCAGCTGCCGGGCTGGCTCGTCGGGGTCGCGAACACCCGCAACCTCTACTGGGTCACGCTCGTCGTGCTGGTCCTCGTGTACCTCGTCGTGCTGTGGGTCGACCGGTCACGGCTCGGTCACCTCGCCCAGGCGGCGCGCGAGAACGAGCTGCGTGTGCAGGTGCTGGGCCTGCGCCCCTACACGGCAAAGCTGCTCGTGTTCGTCGTCGCGGCGCTGTGCGCCTCGCTCGCCGGCATCGCCTACATGCTGCTGCAGTCGGGCACGCAGCCCAGAGCCGTGGGCGCCGACCTCACGATCACCGTGCTCGTGATGGTCGTGCTCGGTGGCGTGGGGTTCCGGTGGGGTGCCATCGTGGGCGGTGTGCTCTACACGATCCTCGACCAGCGGCTCACCGTGCTGGCGCGCGCGGAGTGGATCCACGACCTTCCCGACGTCCTGCGCATCCCGCTGTCGGAGCCCCTCTTCTTGCTCGGCGTGCTGTTCATCCTTGTGGTGATGTTCCTGCCCGGCGGCATCGCCGGCACGATCGATGCGGCCGTGCGCCGTCGTCGTGGCGAGCGGACCCGCGGGCAGCTGCGGCAGCTCGACGACGCCGACGAGGCCGCGACCCCGGACGG
>CANSLE010000063.1 GCA_947647645.1 uncultured Microbacterium sp. | reverse complement strand
TCCTCGAAGCCGGCGGCTTCAGACCCGCACTACACCGTCATTCGTGAAGAGCCCCATTGTCGCTCCGATGGCCGGCGCGATGATTGGTACTACGAGCCAACCAAATGTGAGCACGAGCGCTCCGGATAGCGCGAAACGCCGAGTCGCGGTTGTTGTGACATGCGTGGACGCGAAGGCCTGCTGCGCGACAGACTCAGGTTCGCCAAGTGACGAGATGCGCTCTCGTGCTTCAGGCGCAGACAGACCCGCAAGCTCCTCCGTTACTCCCTGATAGATTTCCTGCGCAAGCTGATTGTCAACCCGGCGAAGGGCGACACGTAGGCGATCAAGATACACGGCTGCTTCGGGTGATTTTGCGTCATTCATCCTCTTGCAAACCTCTCCATCATTGAGTCGATTGCCGCTGAGAAGGGAATCCAGGTCCGCGCGAACTCGGCGAGCTCCTCGGCGCCTTTCTCTGTGGCCGAGTAGTACTTCCTAGTTGGCCCGCTCAAGCTCTTTGCGAACTGCGAAGACAAAGCGCCTCGAGCCTGGAGCCGAGTGAGTAATGGGTACAAGGTACCGATACCTGCGATCAGGCCATCCGACTGAAGCCGTGCCGATAGCTCCCAGCCATACATTGGTGAGTCCGCGACCAATCCCAGGATGTAGAACTCGACCACTCCCTTGCGAAGTTGAGGGCTGATTGAACTGTCTAGCATGCATAGCATGATACCGACGACATACCTGGTGGACAATGATCGATGCGGACGAGAGCTCGGGATTTTCGAGCACGCGAACCCCGTATCGGCGGGTACCTCGTGAGCCCAGAGCGTTTGCATGTGCAATCGGGTGAAGCACGCCCGACGCCTCGAAGAGCGTGGCGAAGACGAGAGAGCCGACATGACGCAATGCGCATGCCTTTGACGGGTCACGACGGCACACACAGGCGGACGACACCGCATCGGCCGATGCGCCGGCGGCCGAGGTCTAGCAACTTGCCGGACGGGTGCGCGACCTGCTTCGTGAGGTGCACGCCGATCCGCTGATGGCGGTGCCGTATCCGACGAGGCTCGCCGCGGCAATGACGAGGGCGTAGACAGTGTTCTTTGCTTGGAGATGCGGGCCGCGTCCGCCTGGGTAGCTGTAAAGGGCGATCCGGCGGTTCCCGATAGAGTCGGCGACGATGCGACGGGCGTAGTTGAGGGCGCCGCAGACGACAATCACGCCGAGCGCGACGGTGAGGGGTGGGACGTCATCTGGTTTGTCGACGAAGGGCTTTCTGCAAAGTCGATGGACTGCCCCCAGCTGCAGGCTGCGCTCGCCCGGCTGCACGTCATCCCCAAGCGTCGAGATGTCGACGGCATCGTCGTGGCCAAGCTCGACCGCTTGAGCCGCAGCGTGCACGACTTCTCGGGCATCCTCAAGTTGGCCGCTGGGCGCTGAACGGCCTTCTCCGTGCCGGTAAGCCGAAGCTGGTTACGCCGAGGTTCACGGACACCTCTGGCCCGTGGATTCGCGTTGGCGATGATGAGGTGCGAGTTCCCCGAGATGTCATCGTCGGCACCTCTCGCGCACGTGACGGTCGCCATGTGGCCGTCGTCGCACATCTCGACGCCAGCGTCCACGTCGGTCACGTCCGGGTGCTCGTCTCCTCCGACCGTGGCGTCCTGGAGCTAGTAGGCCTCCCGGCGTCACAGCTCCGGGAGCTGCGCCAGGCGTTCGTCGGTCGATGAGCGCGGCGAGCACCTGGTCCGACCTCCAGGAGGCCTTGTCCACGAACGATCCCTCGCGCAAGGACGACGCCCGGTTACTGGGGCGCCGCTCGATGAGCTAAAGTGTCCTCATCGAGTGACACAGTTTGACTGTATCAGCCCATCAATACAGTTTGTTCAGCAAAGAGATAGGATCGACGATCATGGCGACCGGAGTGATACTCGTCGGCGCTGTTCTCGTGGCATTGTGCAGCATCAGACTCATGGGACAACCGTCGGATACTCTCGATCATCCGCCCACTGAGGCCGCGGCCAGGGCCGTGGTATCGGTCCGCAGACGGCTCTGGTTGATGTTCGGGATCGCTGCGATCGTCACAACGGCCCTTGTTGTATTCGGCCTCTCCGAGCCGGCTTCCTTCGGGCTCGTTCTCGCGATCGCTCCCGGGACGGCTGCCGCTATTGCGCTGCTGAGCTTCATCGTCTATCCGTCCCCTCGCCCTGCTCCCCGCCGCGTCAGGTCGGCGAGCCTGGAGCCGCGCACTCCGAGTCGTTACCTCCCCCGCCGATCAGTCGTGGGTCCTCTCGTGGCTGCCGCTGGCCTCATGATGTTCTTGCTCTATGCCGGATCGACGGCGTCAGCGGACGACGCGGGGCTTTCGCGTTCCATTGCTCGGGAGGACGAGATGGGGCAGCAAGCCGCGGGGCCGTTCCCCGGGTGGTACTACGGCGTTCCGCTTATGCTCCTCACGTGTGTGCTGGCGGCTCTCACTGTGCTTGCGGTGTGGCGGATCGCTGCCGCTCCCGCCGAGCCGGACGCTCGCGCGCGGGCATTTGATACTCGTTGGCGTCAACACACTTCGCAACTCGTTGTCCTCATGAGTACCACCACGCTCTTGGCATACTCCGTCGGTGTCCTGTTCTTTGCGGGAACCGCAACGATGCGCGTGGCAACGTCGCTGGATCAATATGGGGAGACCGCACTTCACATGGGCACCATGGTCCTCGGCTGGATGGAAACACTCTGCGCTGTCGCTCTACTTCTGCTCGCGGCATGGCTGGTCCTCGGGATTGTCGAGCGCCTTCGGCGCTTTGCGTTCCCGGCGGTTCGGGCGACGTGATCACGATCGACGAGCGCAGTCCGCAACCGGTCTTCGCACAGATCCAGAGTCAGATTGCTGGTTTGATTCGCGCTGGTGTTCTCGCTCCCGCCAAGAAGCTTCCATCGGTTCGTCAGCTCGCAAGAGACCTGCAGGTGTCCACGGGCACAGTCATGCGCGCTTATACGGAACTGGAGGCGGACGGGCTCATCGAGACCCGTGCAGGCAGCGCCGCACGTGTGCGCTCGGGCCAGCGGCTGCCGGACGCCGTTCGTCGTCCGGCTTCGATCCTCATCGCGACCGCGCGCGAAGAAGGGTTGAGTATGGCTGACACCATTCAGGCGATTCAGGCCCTGTGGATGGCGCGCGGCGACGACCCGGACTCTCCGTCCGCTGGTGGTGGCGTGCAACTCGCGCCGGTCGATGGTCTTTCGCGCCAGTGAGGATGTCCGCTGATGTCTCAGCGAAAACGGTGCTCCACGTCGTGACATCGACGGCGGTCACGAGCGCGATAGTGTTCTCGCCGACACGCGAGAGGGACGGCTTGGTGATCGCGTCGAGGCAGTCGGCGGGTGCGAGGCCGGTTGGCAGCCGCACGCTCGTGATGGAGAGGCTCTTCGCCTGGCTGTCGTCACCTGGCTCACCGCTGAGTTTGGGAACCGTCCAGTCCTGGATGGGCTGACGCCCGAAGTCGCGCAAGAAGTTCCTCATGCCGTCGACGTCCCGCCAGACCGAGAAGGGCGCGGAGGGATTGCGGGGGCTACCTTGGGTCTTCCCCTGAAGGAGATAGGACTTGGACTCGAGCCCGGCGCGTCCGCCCGCATCGCAGCCGCGCTCCCACAGCAACTCTTGATCCGCGTCGACGAGCCGAGTCCTTGTATCCACATCCTCGTTGTACATACCGGTAGTTGCAGATGTCAGTGACCGTCCCCGGTCAGTACAGCTGCGACGGCGTAGGGCTGTGGATAGCTCCCACGGGCAACGCACAGACGGTGTCAGGATGCCGGGGTGAGCCCCTCCACCTACGCGATGGACACGACCCCCGCTGCCGTGCAGGCGATTGCCGAACGGGTGCGGGACCGGCTTCGTGAGGATCAGGCGGACCCGTTGCGGCATCCTGATCGCGCACAGCAGGTGGCGGTCGCGGAGGTGCGCCGCCACAACGACTTCGCGCTCGCCCGCGGTCTGGAGTTCGTGGACGACGAGGGCGCGGCGGTGCGGGACGTCCTCGCGCGGGTCACCGGATACGGCCCCCTCCAAGCCCTGCTGGACGACCCGGAGATCGAGGAGATCTGGATCAACGGGCCCGGTGCCGTGTTCGCCGCGCGTTCCGGCCGGAGCGAGCGGGTGCCGCTTCGACTCAGTGACGAAGCGGTGCGTGATCTCGTGGAGAAGATGCTGCACGCCACCGGGCGCAGGGTGGATCTGAGTCAGCCGTTCGTGGATGCCTCGCTCCCGGACGGCAGCCGGCTTCACGTCGTGATCCCCGACATCACGCGCGCGCATCTCGCAGTGAACATCCGCAAGTTCCTGCCCGCTCGGCGCTCACTCGACGACCTCGTGCGCGCCGGATCGCTGCCGTTCCATGCGGCCGAACTGTTGCGCGATGCGATGATCGAGGGCCGCAACGTGCTCGTCTCGGGAGCCACCCACGCCGGCAAGACGACGATGCTCGCCGCGCTCATCGGCGCCTGCCTGCCCGAGCAGCGCATCATCACGGTCGAGGAGACTTTCGAGCTGGCCGTCATCGCGCCGGACATCGTCGCGCTCCAGGGACGCCAGCCGAGTCTGGAAGGCACGGGTGCGGTGAACCTGCGGCGGCTGGTCAAGGAGGCGCTTCGAATGCGCCCGGACCGCCTCGTCGTCGGCGAGGTCCGCGATGCCGAAGCGCTCGACCTCCTGCTCGCGCTGCACACGGGAGTGCCCGGTGCAGCGACGATCCACGCCAATTCGGCGGACGACGCCCTGGCGCGCCTGGCCACCCTGCCCCTGCTGGCGGGACGCAACATCGACGCCGCCTTCGTCCAGCCCGCGATCGCGAGTGGCGTGCATCTCGTCGTGCACTGCCGCCGGGCGTCCGGAGGCGAGCGCTTCGTCGAGGAGATCATCGAGACGACCGGACTCATCGATCGCGGGATGCCGGAGACGCGTGTGATCTATCGACGGGAACGCGCATGACGATCGTGTGGGGAGCATTGCTGGCGGCCGGCATCCTGCTCGCCCTGTCCCCGTGGCTCTGGCCGGCGGTGGGTCGCACTGATCACGCGGGCTCCGACGGTCGGATCGCGCGGCTGTTGCAGGAGGCGGGCTACGCCCACGCGTCGACGAGTCGGCCGGTGCTCATCGGCGGGATCCTCGCGGCGGTGAGCGCGTCGCTCGCCTGGTTGATCACGGGCCTTGGTGCTGTGGCACTGGTCGCGGGCGTGGTGGGCGGCGCAGCGCCGTTCTCCTGGCTGCGGGCGCGTGCGCGACGGCTGCGGCGCTCGCGACGAGCTCTCTGGTCGGACGTGTGCGAGTTGCTCATCTCTTCGGCGCGTGCAGGGATGTCCCTGCCGGATGCCGTGTCGACCCTGGCCGGCAGCGGACCCCCGCCGCTGCGGGCGGCATTCGAGCGGTTCCGGGTCGACATGGCCGCATCGGGCCACTTCGACTCCAGCGCGCTCCGGCTGAAGGCGGCGCTCGCCGACCCCGTCGCCGACCGCATCATTGAGACGCTCCGCATGGCCCGTCAGGTCGGGGGGACCGAGCTGACGAGCGTCCTGCGTGCGCTGTCGGCATCCGTTCGCGCCGACGCGACCCTCCGCGCCGAGGTCGAGGCGCGCCAGTCGTGGGTACGGGGTGCGGCCGTCGTCGGCGTCGTCGCCCCCTGGATCGTGCTCGGCCTGCTCGCCCTGCGCCCGGAGGGTGCGACCGCGTATGCGAGCCCCACGGGAGTCGGCGTGGTGCTCATCGGCGCGGTGGTCTCCGTCGCCGCATACCGCCTGACGCTCCGCATCGGCCGCCTGCCCGAGCCGCGGCGGTGGTTCGCGTGAGCATCCTCAACCTCGCGGCATCCGCCGTCGTCCTGGGCGCCGCGCTGGGGACGGGGCTAATGCTCGCGATCGGCCGGATGCCGCGGTGGGCGGTGCCGTCGCTCACGCGGCGGGTCGCGCCCTACCTTCGTGATATCGCGGACCCGCGGGGGATCACGCCTCTTCCGTCGACGCCTGTCACCTCGACCTGGCGGCTCACCCGGGATCGACTCGCCTCAGTCTGGGTGGGCGTCGGAGGCGCCGGCACCGTCGCGCATCGTCTGCGACAAGCCGGGTGGACACAGGATGCCGTGGCATTCCGAGCGGCGCAGCTCGGGTGGGCGGTGGGCGGCCTCGTGATGGGCGCGGTGCTCGTGGTCATCATGGCGCTGGCGGGACGCGGGGGTCCGCCTCTCGCCCTCGTGCCGCCGCTGCTGGCGTCCGCGGGCATCGTCGGGTGCGACTACCGCCTCGGCCGCGCGGCGCGCCAACGTGTCGCGCGCGTCGAGGAGGAGCTGCCGACGGTTCTCGAGTTCTTGGCGCTGTGCCTTGCGGCGGGCGAAGGCCTGCGCGATGCCCTGCGGCGCGTCGGGGAAGTGGGGTCGGGCGTCCTGACGGCGGAACTCCGCGGCGCCGTCCTTGCCAGCGGCACCGGATCGAGCCTGCCGGATGCGCTGCTGGCGGTGTCGAAAGGGCTCGACGTCCCCGCTCTCTCGCGTGCCGTGGAACACCTCGTCGCCGCGATGGACCGCGGCGCGCCTCTCGCGCACGTGCTGCAGGAGCAGGCGGTCGACGCACGCGAGGATGCGAAGCGTGGACTGCTCGAGCTGGCCGGCCGCAAGGAGATCCTCATGCTCCTGCCGCTCGTGTTCCTGATCCTGCCGCTGTCGGTGCTGTTCGCGATCTTCCCCGGCATCGTGATGCTGCGTCTCGGTGTCGGCTGACCGCGTCTGACGACGCCTGTGGAAAACTCCCGCGCCGATGCTCGCCTCACGACACACTCGATCCATGGACGGTTCACAGCGATCTTCTCTCCGCGACCTCGCCGAGGACGAGACGGGCGACGTCCCCGGCTGGGTCCTCGTGACGTTGATGACCGCGGGCCTGGTCGTCGCGATCTGGACGCTCGCCGGTCCCGCGCTTGCCGACCTGTTCGAGCAGGCGCTCAGCCGCGTATCGGGCTTCTGAGCGGGCTGACCCGTGGAGGCGCTCCGCGATGACGAACGCGGCTCCAGCACCGTGGAGTTCGTGCTCGTCGGAACGTTGCTGACGCTTCTCACCCTCGGCGTGCTGCAGCTCGCGCTCGCCGTCTACGTCCGCAACGTCGTGCACGACGCCGCGGTGGAGGGCGCCTACGTCGGCGCGCTCGCCGACACGGATGCCGCGGCAGGAGCGACCCGCACCGCGGAGCTGATCGAGACCGCGGTCGGCTCCCGCATCGGCGCACGGGTCACCGCCGCCGATGCGGACACGGCGCGCGGCCCCGAGGTCGAGGTGCGCGTTGTCGCGACGCTGCCGTTGGTCGGACTCCTCGGCATCCCGGCCGCGATGGAGGTGACGGCCCGTGCCCCACGTGAGAGCTTCGACTGATCCCGGGCGTAGCGACAGTCGACTTCCGATGGATGAGCGCGGCTCGGCATCCCTCGAGTTCATCACCGTGGGACTCATTCTTCTCGTCCCGCTCGTTTATCTGATCGTCGCTCTCGGGGCCATCCAGTCACAGGCGCTCGGCGTCGAGACCGGAGCCCGGCAGCTCGCGCGGACGATCGCGTCGGCGCCAGACACCGCGACCGCGAACGTCCGTGCCCAGCGCGTGATCGAGGCGATCGCCGCGGAGTACGGCATGGACCCGTCGCGCATCGACGTGCAGGTGCGGTGCACGACGCCGGGTCCGTGCCCGGCCGCCGGGGCGTTGGTGTCGGTGACCGTCGCCACGGAGGTGCTGCTCCCGCTCGTCCCGCCGGTACTCGGACTCGACCAGGCGGCGCGGGTCCCGGTCACGGCCACGGGAATCCAGAAGGTGTCCCACTATTGGGGGGAACCGTGAGAGCGTTCACGGCAAGGCTCCGCGACGACGAGGACGGCAGCGTCCTGGTCCTGGCCCTCGGCTACGCCGTGATCGCGATCGTCCTCGTTCTCGTCTGCGTCGACGCGACGAGTCTCTACCTCACCCAGAAGCGCCTGGATGCCGCAGCCGACGCCGCTGCTCTCGCCGGTGCCGACGGCTTCACGCTGTCCATCGACGCCGGCACCCCCTCCGCGCGACTGACCGACCTGGGGGTGTATGAGCAGGCCACCGACCTGCTCGATGCCATGGGAACGGCGGAGCTGGTCGCGGCATCCACGCCCGACGGCGTGTCGGCGCGTGTCACCGTCGCGACGAGGTGGCACCCGCCGGTGCTGACGCTGTTCGTGCCGGAGGGATGGCCGCTGCAGGCCACTGCGACGAGCCGTACGGCTCTGCGGTGATCGTCCGGCGCGCACTCACCGCTCGCGGGGGACGAATCTCGGCACCCACCGGATGAAGCCGGCCGCACCGATCAGCCCGATCACGCCGATGACGCCCGTGGCCACCGACAGTGACAGCACAGCGGCGACGGCGGAGACCAGCAGCGGGGCGATGGCGCCCCCGGCATCCGTCAGCGTGCGCCACGAGCCGAGGAAGGCCGCCGGATCCTCCTGCGGGGCGACGTCGGCTCCGAGCGTGAGCAGGATGCCGCTGGAGAGGCCATTGCCCACCCCGAGCACCGCGGCGAACAGCGCGAACCACATCGCGGCCTGTGAGAGGTCGTGCGTGAACGCCAGGGCGAGGAAGCCCGACCCCATCAGCACCATCGCGGGCAGCGCCGCCCACAAGCGGCCGAAGCGGTCCATCACCTGACCGCTCGCGTAGAAGAGGGCGAAGTCGATCGCCCCCGAGATGCCGACGACGAGCGCGATCGTCTGCGCATCCAGCCCGATCGACACGCCCCACAGCGGCAGCACCACCTGGCGCGCCGAGCGCACGGCCGACAGGGATGCCGCCGCGAGCCCCAGTCGCGACAGCACCCGACGGTACTGCCACATGGTGCGGAACACGCCGACACGCTCGGGGACGGGGATCGACCCCGTCACGGGTTCGCCGGTGTCTTCCGTGAGCCGAGAATCACCGGCCGCCCCCGCACGGGGGAGCGGTGCGGCATCCTCCGGGTCGGGGCCGAAGACGAGCAGGCCGATCGTGGCGACCAGGCACGCGCCGAAGAACCAGACCGTCGAGTGCTCGTCCTGGAAGATCGCGATCAGCGCGGCGGCGATGAAGGGACCGACGAACATGCCGAGGCGGAACGTGCCGCCCAGCAGGGACAGTGCCCGTGCGCGGTAGGCGAGCGGCACCCGCGTCGTCATGAACGAGTGGCGGGCGAGCCCGAAGGCCGCGGCGCAGAACCCGATGAGGAAGACCGCGGCGGCGAGCACCAGCAGGCTCGGGGCCAGCAGCAGACCCGTCACGCCACCGATCGCGAGGATGCCGCCGACGATCATCGTGAGCCGCTCGCCGATGCGGCTCACGGCCCAGCCGGCGGGGATGTTGCCGCATAGCTGGCCGACGACGAGAGCGGATGCCACGAGTGCGGCGCTCGGCACGTCGGCGCCGAGCTGCGCGGCGATCACCGGGAACAGCGGCACCACCGCGCCTTCGCCGAGGGCGAAGAGCACCGTCGGACCGTAGATCATCGGCGCGAGACGCCAGAGCATCGGTCCCATGCCGGGCGCGGATGCGGGGTCTGGCATGCGGGAGCTCACCCGATCCACGTTAGTCTGGAGTGTCATGCTTGATTTCGATCCTTCCGCCGACATCCAGGCGCTGCGTTCCACCTTCTCCGACATCCAGGCGGTGGTCGACGTCGAGGGGCTGCGGGCGGAGATCGCGCGCCTGTCCGAAGAGGCCGGTGCCCCCGACCTGTGGGACGACGTGGAGAAGGCGCAGAAGGTCACCAGCGCCCTCAGCCATCGCCAGGCCGACCTCAAGCGCGTCACCGACGTCGAGCAGCGCCTCGACGACCTCGACGTGCTCGTCGAGCTCGCCGACGAGATGGACGACGAAGACACCGCCGAAGAGGCGCGCCGCGTGATCGCGGCGCTGCAGGGCGTCATCGGCCCGCTCGAGGTGCAGACGCGCCTC
>CANSLE010000062.1 GCA_947647645.1 uncultured Microbacterium sp. | reverse complement strand
GGCGGACGCCCGCCCCGCCGACGCCCCGGAACGCGCGGACGACTGCCCCTGCCCGCGCCCCGGCAGAAGGCCCCGCGCGACGGACGGTGGTGGGCGGGGGTCGTGGTGCTGACGGCATCCGTTCTGCTGCTGTCGTTCGTCGCGCACGCCGCCGCGTTCTCGGCCTTCCAGCACTATCGCGCGCAGACCATCGCGTACGACGAGCTGCGCGTCGCGCTGGCCAAGGGCACCGCGCCGGTCAACCAGATCCGGGTCGAGCAGGGAAAGGCCACCGAAGACGGCACGATGAACCCCGTGGGCACGCCCGTCGCGCTCCTGGAGGCCCCCTCGATCGGGCTCAGCGAGGTCGTGCTGGAGGGCACCTCCAGCGACACGCTGCGCTCGGGCATCGGGCATCGGCGCGACAGCGTCATGCCCGGCCAGCCGGGCAAGAGCGTCGTGCTCGGACGCCAGACCACCTACGGGGGCCCGTTCTCGCAGGTGTACCGTCTCGCCCCGGGCGACCAGATCCGCGTGACCACCGGCCAGGGGGAGAGCACGTATCGCGTGCTCGGCCTGCGTCGCGCGGGCGACCCCGCACCGGCCGCGCCCCGGGGAGCCCAGGGGCGCCTCGAACTGCAGACCGCCGACGGACTCGCGCTGTTCCCCTCCGGAGTGCTCTACGTCGACGCCGAGCTGACCTCACCCGCCAAGGCGCCCGGTGCGCGGTTCATGGGCTACCCGGCACTCCCCGACGACGAACGGGCCATGGGCGCCGACGGCTCGGCGTGGTTCATGGCGTTCTTCTTCTTCGTCTTCCTCGCCGCCGCGGCCGCCGGCGTCGTCTGGCTCTGGCGCAGCTGGGGCCGATGGCAGGCCTGGCTCATCGGCCTGCCCGTGGTCCTCGCGCTCGGCGTCGCCACCGCCGACGTCGTGATGGCGGCGCTTCCCAACCTTCTCTGACCCGTGAACCCGAGGACCCTCATGACTGCGAACGACGACACCGTCACCGATCTCCACGCCCCGCTCGACGAGCACGCCCGTCCCGTTCGCCGCTCCCGTCGCGACGCCGGGTCGGGAGCGGATGCGGCGGCTTCCGCCCCCGCCTACGCCGAACACGCGGGGACCGCCGCACCCGAGGACCTCACGTCGGTGCACGCGCCCGCGATCGACGACTCCGCCGAGCTCATCGCCGCCCGCGTGCCGCTGCACGGCGACGACGAGCGCACGGAGATCGTCCCCATCGCGGCGGTCGCCGAACCCGCCCCCGAGACGTTGCGCGACGCGGCCGCCGAGATCGACGCCGCCCTGTCGGCGCCGCATCCCGTGCGGTCGCTGTCGACGCTCGACGCACACCGCGTGAGCGCGTGGTTCGGCACGCACAAGGTGCTCGACCAGGTGTCGCTCGAGATGCCGGCCGGGCAGGTGACGGCACTGATCGGCCCGTCCGGATGCGGCAAGTCGACGTTCCTGCGCATCCTCAACCGCATGCACGAGCTGGTGCCCTCGGCATCCCTCGCCGGAGAGGTGCTCCTCGACGGCGAGGACATCTACGAGCGCGGCATGAAGGTGCAGGACGCCCGCAAGCACATCGGGATGGTGTTCCAGAAGCCCAACCCCTTCCCCGCGATGTCGATCTACGACAACGTCATCGCGGGCCTCAAGCTCACCGGTGTGCACGCGTCGCGCGACGAGAAGGACCAGATCGTCGAACGCTCCCTGATCGGTGCGGGGCTCTGGAAAGAGGTCAAGGACCGTCTGCGCCAGCCCGGGGGAGGGCTCTCCGGCGGCCAGCAGCAGCGTCTGTGCATCGCCCGGTCGCTGGCGGTCAAGCCGAAGGTGCTGCTGATGGACGAGCCGTGTTCGTCCCTGGACCCCACCTCGACACGCGTGATCGAGGAGACCATGGGCGAACTGCAGAAAGAGGTGACGATCGTGATCGTCACCCACAACATGCAGCAGGCGCAGCGTGTGAGCCAGCAGTGTGCGTTCTTCCTCGCCGCTCAAGGCACGCCCGGTCACATCGTCGAACACGGCGACACCGACGCGATGTTCTCCGAACCCCAGGACGAGCGCACGTACGACTACGTCAACGGCCGCTTCGGGTGAGCCATGACCGGGGGCGATGACGGCGAGCTGATCGACGGGCGCTACGCGCTCGGCGACCTGCTCGGCGTGGGCGGCACCGGGTCGGTGTTCGCCGCCGTCGACCTCGTCACGGGCGGCCCCGTCGCCGTGAAGCTCCTGCACCCGCACCTGTGCGACGACGAGTCATCCCGCGAGGCGTTCCTGCGCGAGGCGTCGCACGTGGTGGGCCTGCAGCATCCGAACATCGTGCGCGTGCACGCGGCCGGCCTGCACGACGCGGGCGGGGTGGTCATGCCGTGGATCGTCCTCGACCTCCTCGACGGGCCGACGCTGCGCGAATGGGTAGATGCGACCGGGCGGCTCTCCGCGGCCGACGCCGCGGCCGTCGCCGAAGGGATGCTGGCCGCCCTCGGGCACGCGCACGCGGCGGGGATCGTGCACCGCGACGTCTCGCCGCAGAACGTGATCCTCCATGGGGTCGCCGACCACGACCCCGGTGCCGCGCTGACCCCCGACATGGTGCGGGTCGTCGACTTCGGCCTCGCCGACGTCGCCGGGCGGGCCACGCTCGGGTCGGACGTGCTGCTGGCCGGTGGTGCGTCGGGCGATGGCGGCGGAGTCGCTGCGGGCAGGAACGCCGGAGTCGTCGGAAACGCCGCCTACATGTCACCGGAACAGGCACAGGGACGGCCGGTGCGCGCGGTGTCCGACCTCTACCAGGCCGGCGCGGTGCTGTACTACGGCCTCACCGCGCAGGCACCGTTCCCGCGCGAGAGCACCGCTCACGTGCTGCAGGCGCATGTGTCGGCGCCGCCGCCGGTGCCGTCGGCGATCGTCCCCAGGGCACGCCCGTTCGACCGGATCGTCACGCGCGCGATGGCCAAGACCCCCGCGCGGCGGTATCGGGACGCCGCGGAGTTCGCGCTCGCCGTCAGTCAGGCGGCCGCCGTCGGCGAGCCGCGCGCGGTCGGAGGCCTGTCCGGGGAGACGGAAGCCCGGGATGCCACGTCTGCCACGCGCGTGTTCGCCGGGGGAGGCCCCGACGGACTCGACTACCTCTCGCCGGCGGTCGAGCCCGCCCCGACGCTGACCCCGGTGCGATCGAACGCGGGCATCGCTGCCGGCGCGATCGCGGTCGTCATCCTCGTTCTGGCCGGGTGGGCCGTGATCGCGGCCTCCGCGGCTCCGGCGGCTCCCGTGGCGGGTGCGACGCCCTCCGAACCGAGCGCGAGCGCCCCGAGCGAAGAACCGGTGGTCACCGCATCCGCCACGCCCCGGGCCGTCGCGCCCGTCACTCCCGCGCCCCCCGCGCATGTCGCCACGCCCGCGCTGCACGGCTCCCTCGCCGATGCCGAGGCCGCTCTGCGCACGGCAGGCCTCGCGCTCGGCATCGTCACGCGCGTCGAATCGGCCGAGGCCGCCGACCGCGTGCTGTCGCAGAACCCCGCGTCTGCCGCGCCGGTGGCCCCCGGCTCGACGGTCGACGTGACCGTCGCATCCGGCAGTAACGTCGTGCCACAGGTCGCGGGCATGACCGCCGCCGCCGCCCGCGCACTGCTCGAGTCCGCGGGCTTCGTCGCGTCGGGCGAGACGTCCGCATCGTCGTCGGCCACGGTGACCGCCACCCAGCCGGGCGCGGGCACCGTGCTGCGACTCGGGGTGCGCGTGGCTCTCGTCGTCGCTCACGAGGCCACGCCGACCCCGTACCCGACTGTTCCCACGCCCCTTCCGACGGAGGACTCGCCTTGACCGCACCCCTGGTCCCCGAACCGGCCTCGAGACCCCTCCCGCTCGCGCCCCTGCCGATCGACGTGCTCGACCCATGGAGCGACGCCGCTCGTCACGCCGGCCGCAGCGCCGTACGCCGCACGATGCTCGCGATGCACCCCGTGTCGACGGAGCAGCTGCTGCTGCCCGGACCGCTCGGGCGCGCCGTCGCGCCGCTGGGTGTGTTCTGGGCGCTGCGCGCGACGAACGACCTGCACGTGGCGCTGCGCACCGCATCCTTTCCGAACGCGCGCGCTGCCCGTCAGGACGCCGTCCGCCTGCTTTCGCGAGCCGGAGAGCTCGAAGAGGTCACCGTCGCCAACGACGAGGGGACCCGTTACTCGTGCTGGTACGCGCTCGCGGGGCGTGTGGTCCTGGTCGCGGGCCAGGCCTGGCGGCATCCCTCCACCGCGAACGGCCGCGCTCTGCGTGAGATCATCTCCCGGCTTCCGCGGCTCGACTGACCGACCTCGGCGGTCGACCACCGCAGCGGGTGGCGCGCGCCATCGTCATGCCCGCCCGTCGCTCATGCGCGTCACGCTCATCCAGGTAATAGGAAGCGGCGTTTAGGCTCGAGCTCCCCGACGTGAAAGGCCGCCGTGTCCGCGCACTCCGACCCCTCCTCCGCCTCCTCTTCCTCCTTCCGTTCGCCCCTGGGCTCGATCATCTTCGCGAGCCGGTGGCTGCAGGCTCCCCTCTACCTCGGCCTCATCATCGCGCAAGCGATCTACGTCGTCGTCTTCCTCGTCGATCTGTGGAAGCTCGTGGGTAAGGTCTTCGGCAACCTCGCGGCGCTCAACGAGGCGACGATCATGCTGGCCGTTCTCGGGCTCATCGATGTCGTGATGATCGCCAATCTGCTCATCATGGTCATCATGGGCGGTTACGAGATCTTCGTCTCGCGGCTGCGCGTCGCCGACCACCCCGACCAGCCGGACTGGCTGAACCACGTCAACGCGAACGTGCTCAAGGTGAAGCTGGCCATCTCGATCATCAGCATCTCCTCGATCCACTTGCTGCGCACCTTCATCGAGGTGGGCAACCTCGGGGCGCCGAAAGCCCCGGGAACGTCGATCACCGGCGCGACCTACACCAGCGAAGGCGTGTTCTGGCAGGTCATGATCCACCTGGCCTTCATCGTCTCGGCGGTTGCTCTCGCGGTCATCGATCGCATCTCGCTGCAGCGCGTCCACATCGACAGACACCTGAAGCAGGCGCAGGCGGAGTGAGCGTGCATGTCCCCGCGGTCCGCGCGGCCCGGCCCTGCCGGTAGGCTGTTCGCGTGGCAGAAGCCCCACAGAATCCCTATTCCGAAGCCGGCGTCGACACTGCGGCGGGAGATCTCGCCGTCGAACTGATGAAGTCGGCCGTCCGTCGTACCCACGGGCCGGAGGTGCTGGGCGGTGTCGGCGGGTTCGCCGGGCTGTTCGACGCCTCCGCTCTGCAGTCGTACGAGAAGCCGCTGCTGGCCACCTCGACCGACGGTGTGGGCACCAAGGTCGCGATCGCCCAGGCCATCGACAAACACGACACGATCGGTCACGATCTGGTCGGCATGGTCGTCGACGACATCGTCGTGGTCGGCGCGAAGCCGCTGTTCATGACCGACTACATCGCGTGCGGCAAGGTCTTCCCCGAGCGCATCGCCGACATCGTCCGGGGCATCGCGTCGGGCTGCGAGCTGACCGGCACGGCGCTCGTCGGCGGCGAGACCGCGGAGCACCCGGGCCTGCTGGGCATCAACGACTACGACGTCGCCGGAGCGGCGACCGGTGTCGTGGATGCCGATGACGTGCTCGGCGCCGACCGCGTGGGCGCCGGCGACGTGGTGCTGGCCCTGGCATCCAGCGGCCCGCACTCGAACGGCTACTCGCTCATCCGCCACATCGTCGCGGGCAAGGGCATCAGCTACGGCGCACCGGCCGCCGACTTCGGTCGCACCTGGGGCGAGGAGCTGCTTGAGCCGACGCGCCTGTACACACTGCCGCTGCTGAACCTGCTGACCGAGCTGCCGGGTACCGTGCACGCGCTCAGCCACGTCACCGGCGGCGGCATCGCCGCGAACCTCGCCCGCGTGCTGCCCCCGCACGCGTGGGTCGAGGTCGACCGCTCGACCTGGTCGCCCAGCCCCGTGTTCCGTGTGCTCGCCGACCTCGGCGGGCTGCGGCTGGAGGACACCGAGGGCACCTGGAACCTCGGCGTCGGCTTCGTCGCCGTCGTCTCGGCCGATCAGGCGGATGCCGCGGCATCCCTGCTGTCGGCGGCCGGCATCGCGACCTGGCAGGTCGGCGTCGTCCGCGACGGCGTTCGGCCGGACGGACATTTCGAGCAAGGTGCCAAGGGCGTGGACGGCGGCGCCGTACGCCTGGTCGGCGCGTACTCCTCAGCCGTCTAGGCTCATCAGCCGTCTAGTCGCAGAAACGGATAGCTACACCACATGTGCGGAATCGTCGGCGTCGTCGGACAGGGATCGGTCAACCAGGACATCTACGACTCGCTCCTGCTGCTGCAGCACCGCGGTCAGGACTCCACGGGCATCGCGACGGCGGAGACCACCGGAGTCTTCCACCTCTTCAAGGCGAAGGGCCAGGTGCGCGAGGCGTTCCGCACCCGTGACATGCGCGCTCTGCTCGGCAACATCGGGCTCGGTCACGTGCGATATGCCACGAAGGGCACCGCGTCGAGCGAGGAGGAGGCGCAGCCGTTCTACGTCAACGCTCCCTACGGCATCGTCCTGGTGCACAACGGGAACCTCACCAACACCCGTGAGCTGACGAAGGAACTGTTCAGCAAGGACCGTCGCCACCTCAACACGAGCTCCGACACGGAACTGCTCGTCAACGTGCTCGCCAACGAGCTGCAATCGTCGATCTCGGGTTTCGAGCTCGACCCGGCGCAGATCTTCCAGGCCGTGACTCGCGTGCACGAGCGGGTCGAAGGCTCCTATGCGACCATCGCGCTGATCGCCGGATACGGATTGCTCGCCTTCCGCGACCCCTTCGGCATCCGTCCCCTCATCCTCGGCACACGGCCCGCGCTGGATGCCGACGGCACCGCCACCGGTCGCTCCGAGTGGATCGTCGCGTCGGAGTCGTTGGTCCTCGAGAACGGCGGCTTCGAGGTCGTCCGCGACGTCGAGCCGGGCGAGGCCGTGTTCGTCGACCTCGAGGGGAACCTGCACACTCAGCAGTGCGCGCCGAACCCGCAGCTCGTGCCGTGCTCGTTCGAGTACGTCTACCTCGCCCGCCCCGACTCGGTGATGAACGGCATCTCGGTCTACGAGGCGCGCCTGCGGATGGGGGAGCGCCTGGCCGACACCATCGCCAGGTACACGCCGGTGGGGGCGATCGACGTCGTCATGCCGATCCCCGACAGCTCGCGCCCCGCGGCCATGCAGGTCGCCCGCAAGCTCGGCATCGAATACCGCGAGGGCTTCTACAAGAACCGCTATGTCGGCCGGACGTTCATCATGCCGGGTCAGGCGGTGCGCAAGAAGAGCGTGCGTCAGAAGCTCAACGCGATGTCGAGCGAGTTCAAGGGCAAGAACGTGCTGCTGATCGACGACTCGATCGTCCGCGGCACGACATCCAAGGAGATCATCCAGATGGCGCGGGATGCCGGGGCGAAGAGCGTGACGTTCGCCTCGGCCGCCCCGCCCGTGCGCTACCCCCACGTCTACGGCATCAACATGCCGTCACGGCACGAACTGGTGGCCCATGGGCGGACGATCCCGGAGATCGCGGCGGAGCTGGGTGCGGACTACATGGTCTACCAGGAGATCGACGACCTGAAGGCGGCGATCCTCGAGGGCGCACCCGACGTCGACGACCTCGACATGAGCTGCTTCGACGGGCGATACGTCACGGGCACGGTGTCGGACGAGTACCTCGCGTGGGTCGAGGGCACGCAGGAGAGCTGAGCCTCCGGCCATCGTCCTCCGCGGTGGTTGCACGAGCGGAGCGAGTCCACACGCCCCTCGCCCCGCTTAGGGTGGATCGGTGACCGATCCCCGCCCACGTCCCCTCTGGCGGGGACGGCTCCTCGCGCTCGTCGGGGTGGTGCTCGTCGCCTTCTCGCTGCGGTCCGCGGTCGCGGCGCTCTCGCCGATCATCGCCGAGATCCAGCACGACTTCGCCGTGCCGACCGGGGTGGTGGGTCTGATCGGCACCGCGCCGCCGGTGTGCTTCGCCGTGTTCGGCATCGTCACCCCCGCCCTCGAACGGCGATTCGGACTGCAGCGGCTGGCCGCGGCATCCATGGTCATCGTCACCGCCGCGCTCCTCTGGCGGGCGGTCGCGGGGGACGCGGTGACGCTGCTCGTCGCGACCGCGGTGCTGTTCGCCGCGGTCGGGGTCGGCAACGTGGTGCTCCCGCCGCTGATCAAGGCCTACTTCCCGGACCGCGTCGGCACGATGACGGCGATCTACTCCGGTCTGCTCGCGGTCGCCGCGTTCGTGCCTCCGCTGGTCGCCGTGCCCGTCGCGGATGCCGCGGGCTGGCGCTTCTCGCTCGGGATGTGGGCCGTGTTCGCCCTGCTCGCGGTGGTGCCGTGGGTATCGATCGTGATGCGCGCGCGGGTCGCGGCCGACCGTGCGGAGGTCGAGATCGAGGCGCCCGCCCCCCGGGTGCTCGGACGCCTGCCGCGCCTGTCGCTGGCGTGGGCGCTCGCGGTGACTTTCGGCATCTCCGCCGCCAGCGTCTACGCCTGCTTCGCGTGGCTGCCGATCGTGCTCGTCGACATCGCGGGCGTCTCCCATGCCGAGGCGGGCGCCCTCCTGTCGTTGTTCGGCGCGATGGGGCTGCCGTGGTCGATCCTCGTGCCGATCGTCATCACGCGCTGGCGTCGCGTGGGCGTGGTCTACGCCGTCGCGCTCGTGGCGGGGCTGACCGGCGTCGCCGGCATGGTGCTGGCTCACGCGGCGGGCACCATCCTGTGGGTCGTGCTGCTCGGCACTCCCCAGGCACTGTTCCCGGCCGTCCTCGTCCTCATCCAGCTGCGCGCGCGCACGCACGAGGGCGCCGTGGCCCTCAGCGGCTTCGCGCAGAGCGTCGGGTACGCGATCGCGGCGCTGTTCCCCCTGATGTTCGCCCTGGTGCACGAGGCGACCGGCAGCTGGCAGCCGGTGCTGATCGTCTTCGGCGCGCTGTTCCTCGCGGCGATCCCCACCGGCATCATCGTGTCGAAGCCGCGCACGATCGAGGACGAGTGGGAGCGTCGCCACGGCGCGTGGTGACGCGCGCGACGAACGCCGCGGCATCCCGCGCTCGACACCCGATCATCCCCGTCCGTCTCCGGGCGCACCCGAGGAGCAGTCCACCTGCGAGCGAGTGTCAGGCTGTTTCCAGCTCGTCCTCGTCGTCGGCGTACTGATCGGCCCACTTGTCGACGTACGGGTCGTCCTCGTGGTGTCCGAGCTCCTTTTCGAGCGCCGAGAAGTTCGGGTTGTACGTGTCGTACTTCAGTTCGCGAGCGATCTTGGTGTGCTTCGCCTTCTGACGGCCACGCCCCATGCGAGACCCCCTCATTTCTGAGTCACGGACGATGCGGTGCTCCGCATTTTGGTCCGGCGCATTCACGATGCGGTTGACGATCCGGCTTCCTGCCGGGAAGAGTAGCATTCAGAATAACACGGTGCCCCCGGCGCCTCGCGGTGCGGGGGAGGACGGGGAGAGTTGCCATGACCGATACGGATGAGAACCCGGTCCCGCCGCATGCGGTGATCGTCGGTGCGATCCCTGACCAGCCGCCGCGTGTCCTGAAGGAGGCGGCGCGCTACGCGACGCTGTTCCAGGCGCCGTTGGTCGTGGCGCATGTGGACGTCACCCGCTTCGTCACCTACGAGGATCCGGACGGCTACGTACACTCCGCACCGATCGACATCGACCTCGCGATCGGCGAGGCGCAGCTGGCGGCGGTGCAGGACGCGGCGGCATCCGCGCTCGAGGGCTCCGGGGTCGAATGGACGGTCACGCAGCTCGTGGGGGACCCAGCGCTGGCCCTCAAGCACCTCGCCGAGCGCTCGCAGGCTCGCCTGATCGTCGTCGGCACCCGGCGTCGCGGGTTCGGGGAGTCGATCCGCGAGTTCTTCACCGGTTCCGTCGCCGCGCGCCTGGCGCACCGGCAGTCCCGGCCGATCCTCGTCGTCCCGTTGGGCGAGCCCGTCGGTGACGACGAGGACCCCTGGCCGACACCCTGATCGGTCTCGCCCGGAGGCAGCAGTGGGCCGGATCGGGTCGCGCGCCCGGTCAGCGCAGCGAGCGCCGCAAGGCCGCGAGCGCGTCGTCGAGGGCGCGGGACAGGTCGTCGACCGCGGATGCCGCGAGCTCTCCGCCGTGGGCGAGACGCGTTCGCACGTCG
>CANSLE010000061.1 GCA_947647645.1 uncultured Microbacterium sp. | reverse complement strand
GCACCTCGGCATCCAATGCCCGACGCAGGATGCCGCCGAAGCGCAACGCGAACGTGCGCACCACCTCGGCGTTGCCGAACACCTCCGCCACGGTCGCGGGCCGATCGGTCTCGGCCGTTGCGCTGCGGGCACGCTCGGCGGCGGCCACCGCCCCCATTGCGGGGGCGAAGGCCTCGCTCGCCCGGAGGAACGGCGAGTCGATCGTCAGCTGATACCGCACGGTGTCGAGGATGCCGGTCATCAGGGCGTGCAACTCGTCCAGGGCCTCCGCCTTCGCCGCGAGCACCTCGCGATAAGAGACATCGGCGTCGGCGGTGTCGGCGGCATCCGCGTGGATCCAGTAGGGCAGTTCGGCGATCATCGTGGTCGTGCCGTGACGTTCGAGGTAGTCGGCCGTGCCGGCGCCTCCCGCGTGCGGCTCGCCGCCGAGCTCCAGGGCGAGGTGCCGGTCGATCAGCTCGCGCGTCAGCGGGGCACGGAACACCGCGTCGGCCAACGTCTCCAGGCCGGCGATCTCGGGCTCGCCGACGTCGAGCGGAAGCCCGAACTCCACCGGAATGGCGCTGAGTTCACGGGCAAGCACGGGGTCGGGCTCGTTGGTGTAGAAGTACACGCCACCGAACTCGCCGTTGTGCAGGCCGACGAACACATCGGGGCTCACCCGATCGAACAGGCTCATGAGCGCGTGCGTCTCGGGGATGGGCGCGTCGAACCCGAACCCCCGGTACGAGAAGGGGAACGACCACTCGACCTGCTCGACCGGGGCGGGGCGGTAGAAGCCGCGGTAGTAGTCGTCCCGGCGCAGAGGCGGGGCGAACCACCCCTCGTTCAGTCGGGTTCCGTCCGGGTCGGCGCAGGGCACGAGGTGCCAGGTCGCCCCGAAACCGTACGTGTCCGGCTGAGCGAGCAGCAGGCGCGCCAGGTGCTGGACGGTGCGGAAGCCGATCGGCTCGTTCGGGTGGACACCGGCAGCGACCACGACGGTGCGCGCTCCGCCGGCGATCGTGAACAGGTCGATGGGCTCGCCGAGTCGGGATCGACCGATGACGGATGCCGAGATGCGCTCGGGATACACGTGGCACAGGGCCGCAAGGTCGTCCCGCACCTCGTCGACGGTCGGGAAGCCGTCGCCGGGAACGTCGTCGGCATCGAGGTCCGCGAGGGAAGGAAAGGGCATGACGTGCTCTCCTGCACGGTCGGCGCGGTCAGGGGGCGGGTGCGGAGCGCCACGGGGACGACGCTCCGCACCCCGATCGTCACTTCGAGAGGACGATCGACCGGTAGGTGGGGTTGCCTACCGGAGAGGTCACGAGTTCGGCGACTCGTGGAGAGGTGACGTACGAGTACTTCTCGAAGAACAGCGGCACGGCCGGGAAGTCCTTCTGGATGATCTGCTGCACCGACGCGTAGGCGGAACCGTCGGTCGACAGGTCGGCGTCGGCGGCGGTCATGGCCGACGACACCTCATCGCTGTACCAGGGGATGCAGTTGTTGCATCCGCCACCCTTGATGAAGAACACCCGCAGCGTCGCCTGCTGGCTGGGGTAGAGAGCGCCCCAGCGCGAGAAGAACGGACCGGTGATGTTCTGGTCGTTGCGGTTCTGCAGGAACTCGGCCCAGTCGGCGCTGGGCTTCGCCGTCGCATCGATGCCGAGGTTCTGCCGCAGCTGGTTCGCGATGGCCTGGTACAGCGGGTCGAGGCCGCCGCCACCCGGGTAGTAGATCTCCATCGGACCGCTGACGCCGCCCGCCTGAGCGAGCAGCGCCTTGGCCGCCGTGGGATCGAACGTGCAGTACTGCCCGCAGATGCCGGCGGGCGTTCCGGGTTCGATCGCCGGCGTCCACGCGGTGGCGGGGTCATACGTGCCGCCGTAGATCACGTCGATGATCGCCTGACGATCGATCGCCATCGAGATGGCTTGACGCACACGCACGTCCTGATACGCGGAGTTCCACAGCGGCAGACCCAGGAAGGAGATGCCGGGCGCGGCGAACGAGTAGAGCCGCTTGCCGAAGTCGGTCGAGGCCTGAGTGAGCTTGGATGCCGGGACCCCGGCGACATCGAGGTTGCCCGCCAGCACGTCGGTGTAGGCGGTCTCGCTGTCGGTGTAGGGGACGAAGGTGATGCGGTCGATCGTGGGCTTGTCGCCCTTGTAGCCGGAGTAGGTGTCGAGCACGATCGGCTCGTTCTCCACATAGTCCTGAGCGAACTGGAACGGACCGTTGCCGACGGGGCGCTTGTTGTAGGCCGTGAAGTCCGAGAACGCCGAGGTGGGCATGGGGTACGTCGCCGTCTGCGCCTGCGTCATCTGCAGCGGGAACTGGCTGTCCGGGCCGATGAGCGTGACCGTGAAGGTGTCGGTGTCGACGACCTTGAGCCCCGACATCTTGTCGGTGGTCGGCGTCCCCGACGTCGGGTTGAGGTCGGCGTATCCGACGATGTTGGCGAGCTGGCCGGAGTTCTCGAAGGCGTTCGGACCGTAGGCGACGGCGTTCCACGAGTCGACGTAACTCTGCGCCGTCACGGGTGTGCCGTCCTGAAAGGTCCATCCGTCGCGCAGCTTCACGGTCCAGGTCGTCGCGTCCGGCGACTCGATGGACTGCGCCTGAACGTAGTCGAGCGATCCATCGGAGTTCAGGAAGGCCAACGGCGCCCAGACCGCCATGTTGACGTCGTACGCGACGGACTGACGGCCAGGGATGATCAGCTGGGGATCGGTGGAGGCGACGCGGATCTCCGCCTTCTGATCCGCGGCGGTCGGGGACGGTGTCGCACTGCACGCGGACAGTGCGAGGACGGCGACAGCGGCGAGTGCCGCCGTGGCCAGGAGCCTCTTCTTCATGATTTCCTCATTGCGGGTTGCGGGACGGGTGAGGTGCTGCGCCTCGTCGGCGAGGAGCAGGACCGGCGAGATATCCACACGGTAGGGGCTAAACGTTCCGAACTTTCAGTACGTAATGAAACCTTTACAATGCCGAAACCGTCGGAGTCGTGGCCCGCACACTTCTAGACTTCTCGGCATGAGCACCCCCGACGGCGCGGCATCCGCTCGACGCACCCCCGCAGCGCACGCGGTCCCGGTCCACAAGGTGCTCAACAACAACGTCGTGATCGCGATCGACGAGTCCGGTCGCGAGCGTGTGCTGATGGGCCGCGGACTGGCCTTCGGGCTCAAGACCGACGATGTGCTCGACCCTGCGAAGGTGGAGAAGACCTTCATCCTGGACACCGGGGCCGATGGCGAGCGCGAGCGCCGGCTGCTCACCGACGTGCCCTACCCGGTGATCGAGGCCTCGACTCGAGCGGTGGACGAGGCCGAGCGCCGGCTCGGTCGCGACCTCGGTCGACGCTTCACGATCGCGGTCATCGACCACGTCGCCTACGTCCTCGAACGCCTCGACAAGGGCCTGCGGATCACCACGACGTCGATGCCCGAACTGCGCGTGCTGCACCCGCAGGAGTTCGCGACCGCGGAGCACATGGCGACGTCCATCGCGACGAGCCTCGGCCGGGAGCTGCCCTCCGAGGAGGCGGTGTTCCTCACCATGCACCTCCTCAACGCGACCCGCGACGAGCCCAACGGGACGGCCGCGCTGCTGTTTCGGCGCGTGCAGCACGTCGTGGAGGTGGTGGAGCAGTCGCTCGGGGTCCGACTCGATGTGGAGGGGCCGGATTACGCCCGGTTCATCCTGCACGTGCAGTTCTTGCTGCAGCGACTTGTCAGCCGCACGATGCTCGCGAGCGGCGACACGTCGTTCTTCGAGTTCGCCAAGCACAGCTACCCTCGCTCGTACGCCATCGCCGAGGAGGTCAAGGCCTACGTGCGTGGGGCGACCGGCTCGGAACTCACCGACGAGGAGCTGCTGTACCTCATCGTCCACGTCGAGCGGCTGAAGAGCCAGATCAGCCCTGGCGCCGAACCCGACCCTGTGGTAACTTGATCGTAGATCTCCGGATCGTTACCGCATCAGCGGGCGAAACCTGGACTCACCGAATGCCTCGGCATTCATCGAGTCCAGGTTTTTTTGTTGCCCGGGCAGAGGTGCCCGGGCTCCCTCACACAAGGAAAGGCGAATCCGATGGCGGATTACGCGAAGACCGCGGCCGGCGTGCTCGCCGGCGTCGGCGGCGAAGACAACGTCACCTCGCTCGTGCACTGTGCGACGCGTCTGCGCTTCGTCCTGAAGGACGAGAGCAAGGCGGATGCCGCGGCGATCAAGGCCACGCCCGGCGTCATCACCGTCGCCCAGGCGGGCGGTCAGTACCAGGTGGTCATCGGCAACGACGTCCCGGAGGTGTTCGCCGAGATCGGCAAGATCTCCCGCGTCGGCGGCGGCCAGGACACGGCAGCCGCGACGGGCCCGAAGGGGAACCTCTTCAACCGGTTCATCTCGATGATCTCGGCCATCTTCACCCCGGCCCTGTGGACCCTGGCGGGCACCGGTCTGCTGAAGGCCTTCCTTTCGGCCGCCGCCACCTTCGGCTGGATCGATGCCGCATCCTCGACCTACATGGTGCTCTACGCGCTCTCCGACGCGTTCATCAACTTCTTGCCGATGGTGCTCGCGATCACCGCGGCGCGCTACTTCAAGGCGAACGAGTGGACGTCGCTGGCGATCGCCGGCGCGCTCGTGTACCCGACGGTCGTCGCCGCCAACGGCGCCCCCGGCCTCACGTTCTTCGGCATCCCGTTCACGATGGTCAGCTACGTCTCCAGTGTCATCCCGATCATCATCGTGGTCTGGCTGCAGAGCCACGCGGAGAAGTTCCTGTACGCGAAGCTCCCCGCCGCGATCCGCCGTTTCGTCACCCCGATGATCGTCGTCCTCGTCGCCGTGCCGCTCGTCTTCGTCGTCGTCGGCCCGATCTCCGATCTGCTCTCGCGCGGCGTGGGCAACGCGGTCAGCTGGGTGTGGGACGTCGCCCCGTGGGCCGGCGGCGCCATCATGGGCGGCCTCTGGCAGGTCTTCGTCATCTTCGGTCTGCACTGGGGTCTCGTGCCCGTCTTCCAGGTGGAGTTCCAGACGACCGGCCAGATCCTCCTCATCGGCCCGGTGTTCGCGGCCGTCCTCGCGCAGGCCGGCGCGGTCGCTGGCGTCTGGGTGCGCGCCCGCAACAAGAACCTCAAGTCGTTGGCGGCGCCCGCCACCCTGTCGGGCTTCCTCGCCGGCATCACCGAGCCGGCGATCTACGGCATCAACCTGCCCCTCAAGCGGCCGTTCGCCTTCGGCATCGTCGGCGGCGCCATCGGCGGTGCGATCATCGCCCTCGGCGGCGTGTTCTCGAAGGCGTTCGTCGTCCCGTCGGGTCTGGCGCTGACCGCGCTGCTCGGCAACGGCAACATGGTGATGCTCGGCCTCGGCCTGCTCGTCGCCATCGTGCTCCCGTTCCTGCTCGTCGTGATCGTCGGCTTCAAGGAGCCCGCAGACGACGCGGCGACCCCGACCGACTCCGCGCCTGCCTCCGCCAACGACGTGGCGGTGCTCGCCCCCGTCGACGGCACCGTCATCCCGCTGAACGAGGTCGCCGACGCCGCGTTCGCCGACGGCGCCCTCGGTCACGGCGTCGCGATCCAGCCGCGCTCGGGCGCCGTGTACGCGCCGTTCGCGGGCACGGTCGTGGCCGCCTTCCCGACCGGCCACGCCTTCGGGCTGCGCCACGCGGACGGCGCCGAGGTGCTGATCCACATCGGCCTCGACACCGTCAAGCTCGGCGGCGCCCACTTCTCGGTGAAGGTCACGACCGGACAGCAGGTGGCCGCGGGTGACCTGCTCGTCGAGTTCGACGGCGACGCCATCGAGAAGGCGGGCTACGACCTCACCACCCCCGTCATCGTCACCAACCCCGACCTGTACCCCGCCATCGCGGATGCCGCGGCGGGCCCGATCGCGCACGGCGAGCCGCTGTTCACCGCGGTCTCGGTCGACGCGGTCGCGGCGACGAAGTGACCCCCGGCGACGTAAGGAGAACGATCATGAACACCACCGCATCCGTCTTCCCCGAGGGCTTCCTCTGGGGCGGCGCCACCGCCGCCAACCAGTTGGAGGGCGCATACGACGCCGAGGGGAAGGGCCGGTCCGTGCAGGACGTCATGCCCCGCGGCATCGCGGGCCCGCGCACCGCCGAGCCGACGCCCGACAACCTCAAGCTCGTCGGCATCGACCACTACCACCGCTACGCCGAGGACATCGCGCTGTTCGCCGAGATGGGGTTCAAGACGTACCGCTTCTCGATCGCGTGGAGCCGCATCTTCCCGAACGGCGACGAGACCGAGCCCAACGAGGCGGGGCTGGCGTTCTACGACCGCCTGCTCGATGAGCTCGAGCGGCACGGCATCGAGCCGCTCGTGACGATCTCCCACTACGAGACGCCACTGCACCTCGCGGAGACGTACGACGGATGGACCGACCGCCGTCTCATCGGGTTCTACGAGCGCTACGCCCGCACGCTCTTCGAGCGCTTCGGCGCCCGGGTGAAGTACTGGCTGACGTTCAACGAGATCAACTCGCTGCTGCACGCCCCCTTCATGTCGGGCGGTATCAACACCCCGAAGAGCGAGCTCAGCGAGCAGACGCTGTATCAGGCCATGCACCACGAACTGGTCGCCTCGGCGCGCGCCACCCGCATCGCGCGGGAGGTCGCACCGAACGCCCAGATCGGCTGCATGGTGCTGTCGATGCCGGTCTACCCGCTGACCCCGTCGCCCGCCGACGCGCTGGCGGTCATGGACTTCGACCACTCGAACCTGGTCTACGGCGACGTGCACACCCGCGGCGCCTACCCGGGGTACTTCCTGCGGACGCTCCGCGAGAAGGGCATCGAGCTGGAGATCACCGACGAGGACCGCGAGGACCTGGGCAACACGGTCGATTTCGTCTCGTTCAGCTACTACATGTCGGTCGCCGCCACCGCTGACCCCGCCAAGAAGGTCAACGGCGCGGGCAACATCATGGGCGGCGTGCCGAACCCGACCCTCGAGGCGAGCGAGTGGGGCTGGCAGATCGACCCGGTGGGGCTGCGCATCGTGCTCAACCAGTTCTGGGACCGGTGGCAGAAGCCGCTGTTCATCGTCGAGAACGGCCTGGGAGCGAAGGACCAGCTCGTCGAGGTCGACGGCGTGAAGACGGTCGTCGACGACTACCGGATCGCGTACCTCAACGACCACCTCGTCCAGGTGGGCGAGGCGATCGCCGACGGCGTGGACGTGCTCGGGTACACGACATGGGGCTGCATCGACCTCGTCTCGGCATCCACCGCCCAGCTGAGCAAGCGGTACGGCTTCATCTACGTCGACCGCGACGACGACGGCTCGGGCACGCTCGAGCGCTACAAGAAGAAGTCGTTCGACTGGTACGCCGAGGTCATCCGCACGAACGGCGGCGCACTGCGCGCATGACCCGCGCGATCTTCCTGGATGTCGACGGCACGATCCTGCAGGACGGCCGTCACATCCCGCCCACCGCCGTGGACGCGATCCGCGCGGCCCGTGCTCGGGGACACCTCGTGTTCCTGAGCACGGGGCGCGGTACCGCGGAGCTCGACGGCGCCCTCATGGGCATCGGCTTCGACGGCGCCGTCACCAACGGCGGCGCCTTTGCGAGCATCGGCGATCGCATCGTCTCCGCGACCGTGTTCTCCCCGGAGGATGTCACCCGACTGCAGGACTATCTGGCCGTCGCCGGGCTGCACGGCTACTTCCAGTCGTACGACCAGCTGTTCGCGACCCCGGAGCTGCCGACCCTCCTCGCGGAGCGGTTCGCGGCGGCCGGACTGCCGGCGAAGACGTTCCACGATCCGGCGGACTTCGATGCGGCCCGGGTCGCGAAGCTCGTCTTCCTCACCGACGACACGGATGCCGCGGCCCGCGCCCTGGACGAGCTTGGCGAGGACTTCGAGGTGGTCGGCGGGACGATCCCGGTCGCCTTCGCGGCCTCGGGCGAGGTGGCCCCCCGCGGCGTGCACAAGGGGTCGGCGATCCGGGCCCTGTTGGCGGCACTCGAGATCGATCCGGATGTGGCGATCGGCATCGGCGACAACTGGAACGATGCGGAGATGTTCGCCGCGGTCGGCACGGCCGTCGCCATGGGCAATGCCGTCGACGGCGTGAAGGCGCTCGCCGACCAGGTCACCACCGCCATCGACGACGACGGGCTGCACAACGCCTTCGTCCGCAACGGCCTGATCTGACACCGGACGGGGCCGATGCACGCCGCCCTACACTGACGCCATGGTGCCGCTCGACAACCTGCTCGCCTTCACGCTCGCCGCGCTCGTGCTCATTCTGATTCCGCGGCCGGCGACACCCGGCGTTCAGCGAGACCGGGGAGAATGGTGGATATGACCCGCACCCCCTCGCCCCGCCGCATCGTGTTCATCGACATCGACGGGACCATCCTGGAACACGGGTCTCGGATGTCGCCGTCGACGCCCACGGCCATCGCCACGGCGCGCGCGAACGGCCACCTCGTCTACCTGTGCACCGGTCGCGCGGCCGGCGACATCAACCCGAAGGTGCGCGCGATCCCGGTCGACGGCGCGATCACCAACGGCGGCGCCTTCGCCGTCCGCGGCGACGAGCAGATCGTCGCCCACCTCATGCCGCGCGCCCTCGTCGACGGCATGATCGCGTATTTCGAGCGGCACGGAGCGCACTACTTCCTGCAGACCGACGACACCGTCTACGTCAGTCCGGGGGTGCTCGAACACGCCCAGCGCTTCCTGCGCACCCACCCGCCGGTCGACCCGCGGGGCGAACAGGTCGCCGCTGCCGAGGACATGTCTCTGCTCACCCACTACCGCCCGCTCGAGGAGGTCGACCTCGACGCCGTGGTCAAGGCCACGTTCCTCAGCACCGCGAGCGACACGCTCACCCGCGCCGCGGACGAGCTCGGTCCGGACTTCCACGTCATCCCCGGATCGATCCCGCTGCCCGGCGGATCGAACGGCGAGATCTGTCAGCAGGGCGTCAACAAGGGGGCGGCGATCCTGGAGGTGCTGGAGGTGCTGGGGATGGATGCCGCAGACGCCATCGGCATCGGCGACAGCTGGAACGACGTCGAGATGTTCGAGGTCGTCGGCACGGCCGTCGCGATGAGCGGAGCCGACCCCGAGTTGCAGGCGATGGCCGACATCGTCACGACCGGCGTGCTCGAGGACGGCGTCAGCAACGCCCTGACGCGGCTCGGCCTGATCTGACGCTGCCCGAGTTCAGAGGAAGATGTCCGGGAACAGCTCGCTGTCGGGCGTCCCCGGGGTCGCCGCGTAGCCGGAGAAGTCCGTCACCCCGGCATCCCGCAGCACCTGCTCGACGATGAGCGTCTGGCCGGTGTACTCCCGCGCCGGCCGCGTCAGCACCTCGTACGCGGCATCCGCGTAGACCTCGGGCGTGCGGCTGACCGTCATCATCCGGTCGCCGCCGAGGGCGAACTGCACGGCCGCGGTCGCGATCGTCGTCTCGGGCCACAGCGTGTTCGCCGCGATGCCGTCGCGCGCGAACTCCGCGGCCAGCCCCAGCGTGGCCATCGTCATCCCGTACTTCGCCAGCGTGTAGCCGGTGTGGGCGCCGAGCCAGCGCGGGGTGATGTTCAGCGGCGGCGACAGCGACAGGATGTGCGGGTTCTCGGCATCCTTCAGGATCGGCACGGCCGCGCGGGTGAGCATGAACGTGCCGCGGACGTTCACGTCCTGCATGAGGTCGTACTTCTTCGCGGCGAGCTCGAGGGTGCCCGACAGGTCGATCACCGAGGCGTTGTTGACGACGATGTCGATGCCGCCGAACTCCCCCTGCGTCTTCAGCACGGCGGCCGTGATGTCGTCGTCGTTGCGCACGTCCCCGACGATCGGCAGCGCCCGCCCGCCGGCGGCCTCGATCGCCGCCGCCGCCGTGTGGACGGTGCCCTCGAGCTTGGGGTGGGGGGTGTCGGTCTTGGCCATGAGGGCGATGTTCGCGCCGTCGCGTGCTGCCCGCAACGCGATCGCGAGGCCGATGCCGCGGCTGCCGCCGGACATCAGGATGGTCTTTCCGGTGAGAGTCATGCGCGTCCCTTCTCAGAGGTGGGCGAGGTGGATGCCGCGGCGAACGCGGCCACGCGGGCCTTCGCCTGCGGGGTGTCGAAGCTCGCCCCGATCGTGCGGGCCTCGTCGTCGAGGTTGTCGGCGAACGCGCGCCGTGCGCCGGCGCGCACGAGGCGCTTGGCCTGGCCGAACGCGCCGGTC
>CANSLE010000060.1 GCA_947647645.1 uncultured Microbacterium sp. | reverse complement strand
CAGCGACGGGGGACCCGCTGACGGGCCCTCCTCGCCGGGCGAGGCGGCAGCGCTCCGGATGAGCCTGCGCACGCTGCCGCGCACGGCCGATGCGGCGCTCGAGCGCGACGCCCTGATGGGCGTGCTCCAGTACGGACATCTCGTCGACGGCGCGGAGATCGACGCCGCGCTCGCCCTCCCGATGGTCGTGCCGCCGCTGGATGCCGTCCGCCAAGCCCTCGTCGCCCACACCGACCGTGCGCGCATCGGGTGGGCGTCGACCGCGGTCGAGGCGGTGCGGGAGCCCTACCGATCGCTGGCGGTCGAGCTGCTGACCGCGGACTTCCCGGCGCTCACCGAGGCGGAGGCCGCGGCATCCACGCACTCGCTCGCCCGCAAGCTGCGCATCCGGGCCCTCGACCGCGAGAAGAACGAGCTCCTCGGTGCGATACAGCGGCTGTCCGCGGACTCGGAGCAGGGGCGCGCGGTGCGCCTCGCGCTCCGCGAACTCGACGCCCGCCGGCGGACACTCACCGAGAACGCCCCCTGATGCGGCGCCGCCCGCTCCCGCCTGAGGTCGCGGTGGCGCGGAGGTCCCGGAGGGGGCAGGATGAACCCCATGCCGCGCCGTTCCCCCGCTGACGCCTCCGTCGCCGTCCGCTGCGATGACCTGTCCATCGCGCGCGGCGGGCTCCGCGTCGTCGACGGCGCCACCTTCCGACTCGGCACGGGCCGCGCGCTCGCAGTGATGGGAGCGACCGGGTCGGGCAAGTCGAGCCTCGTCGCGCTCCTGGCCGGAGCCGACGACGCGTCACTGGGCGTCGTCGGCGGGGACGCCTGGGTGGACGGCACCCCGATCCGCGCGAAGGGCCGAGCGGGCCGCGTCCGCGCGTACTACACGGGCTACGTCCCGCAGCGCGCCGGCTCGGATCTGCCGGCACGACTCACGGTGGGCGAGGTCATCGGTGAGCCGATCACAAGCCGAGACCGCCGTGTCAACCCGCGCGCCCTCGCCGTGCGGGTCGCCGGGCTGCTCGACGAGCTCGAGTTGCCCCTCGGCGCCGCCGCACGCTATCCGTACGAGTTGAGCTCCGGCATGCGGCAGCGGGTCGCGATCGCGCGAGCGCTCGTGCTGCAGCCACGCGTGTTCATCGGCGACGACCCCTACGCGAACCTCGACCTCGAGGTCCGGCAGACGGCCCGCGACGCGCTGCGGCGGCGCCGTGACGAGACCGGTATGGCCATCCTCGTCGTCACGAACGATGCGGACGCCGTGCACGAGCTCGATGCGGACGTTCTCGTACTCCGCGCGGGGCGCCCCGTCGCGTTCGGTCACGGCACCGCCGACCTGCTCTGGACGCCGGACGGTGGGGCGCGACTCGTGTCGTGATCGTGTGTCGGATGTCACGAGCACCGTCCGACGTTTGCTAATATGGACGGGTTGCCCGCTCGCGGGTGACTGATCCTCGGTAGCTCAATTGGCAGAGCAGCCGGCTGTTAACCGGCAGGTTCTTGGTTCGAGTCCAAGCCGGGGAGCGAACGGCCCCAGACTCCACTCTGGGGCCGTTTTCGTTCCCGCCGAGATCGCGCCGTCACGCGTCGATCTCGTCTACCCCCGGCATCCACGACGAGCCCGGACGACCCCATCCGCGCTTGCGGGCGATCTTCTGGACCGTCTTCCAGTCGCCGTCATCAAGGCGGTCGATGTAGAGGATGCCGTCCAGATGGTCGAACTCGTGCTGCATGATGCGGGCACGCCAGCCGTCCACACGCAGCTCGACGGCGGCGCCGTCCAGGTCGATCCCGGTCACCAGCACCTCGTCCGAACGACGCAGGGGAAACCGTTCCCCGGGGAACGACAGACAGCCCTCGGACTCGTCCTCGGGATCGGGTGAACCCGGCACCGGCGGACGCATCCACAGCTCGGGGTTGATGACCACCCCGCGCCACGGATTGCCGTCGTCGTCCTGATAGCTGTAGGTGTAGATGCGCAGGCCCACGCCCACCTGGGGCGCCGCCAGACCGACGCCGGGAGCGGCATCCATCGTTTCGAACATGTCGGCGACGAGGGTCCGGATATCCTCGGTCACCTCGGTGACGGGGTCGGCGGGGGAGTGGAGGACAGGATCCCCCATGATGCGAATCGGAAGAACAGCCACGTCCTGAGCCTATCGAGCGCGGCCGTCCCTTAGTGTCGAGGGGTGTATGCCGCCCTGACCGACCTCGGAGACGTGACCGACAAGCTCGTCGGCGTCTTCGCCGACCCCGGCATCCTCATCGGCATCCCGCTCGCCCTGCTCGGCGCCGTCTTCATGTCGTTCGGAGCCCAGTATCAGCACCGCGGGGTGCAGAAGGTGGAGCGTCTCACCGCCACCCACGGCTCGTCGGGGCTGACCGGCGGACAGATGTGGAATCTCCTGCAGCGTCCGTCCTGGGTCGCCGGCACCGTCATGCTGGGGCTCGCGATCGTCTGCCAGCTGTCGGCGCTGTCGTTCGCACCACTGATCCTCGTCCAGCCGCTCGGAGCCGTGTCACTCGTGATCACGACGCTGCTGAACGCCCGAATCAGCGGGTTGCGTCCGACGAAGCGTTCGCTGAGCGCGATCGGACTGTGCGTGGCCGGCATCTTCGTGTTCGTCACGGTCGCGGCACTGTACGCGACCGAGACACCGATCGGCGACGGACAGCTGATCACCGTCCTCGTGATCCTCGCGGTCGTGGCGATCGTCCTCACCGCTCTGTGGCTGTGGCTGCGGACACGCATGGGCGCCCTGTTCTACATCGTCGCCGCGGGCATCATGTACGGCTTCGTCGCCACCCTGGCGAAGGTCGTGCTCAGTCGGATCCGCTCCGGCGACTTCGAGTGGTTGACGATCGTCTGCATCGTGGCACTGCTGGCAGGCACCGCCATCGGCGCCTACTTCGTCCAGACCGCCTACGCATCCGGCCCTCCCGACCTCGTGATCGCGGGACTGACCGTCATCGACCCGATCGTCGCCATCGTCATCGGCTTGGCCGTCCTCCGGGAGGCCGAAGGCGCTCCGTGGGGTGCCTATGCGGGCTTCGTCGCTGCGGGGATCCTCGCCGTGACCGGGGTGTTCCAGCTCGCTCGCCACCATCCGCAGATCGTCAGCGACAGTCAGGAGATCCCGATCGCCCGAGGAAGCGGGGACGCCGTGCCTCCGGCATCCCAGCGGCTCACCGAGGCCGTCGCCAAAGTCTGGCCCGAGCCGCCGGTGCGCGACAAAGACGACCCACGGCCCCGATAGAATTCCGGGGACAGGGGGCGGTGGCCAAGCTGGTCAAGGCAGCGGGCTCATAACCCGACGATCGTGGGTTCAAGTCCCACCCGCCCTACAACGACCACCGTCGACGCGCTCACTCCGCGGGAGCGGCGGAACCGGGGGAGTGCGACACGGCCTTGATGCGCTCAGCCGCGGTCTCCACGTGGTCGGCCATCGCTGCCTCGGCGCGAGCGGGGTCACCGCTGGCGAGCGCGTCGACGAGCGCCTCGTGTGAGCGCGCGTGCGCGACGAGTTCGTCCGCGGCGAGCGAGCCGTTCGCCGCGCGGAGGAACCCGTTGATACGGCTGCGAAGCTGCGACGCGATGGTGAGCAGCGTGCGGTTGTCGGCCAGCTCCCAGAGCACCGCGTGGAACCGGCTGTCGAGGGCGAACATGCTCTCGACCTGCCGCCTCTCTGCGGCGGCGACCATCTGACGAGCGATCCTGCGCAGAGTCTGATCGGACTTCGGTGTCCATGCCTGCTGCACGCTGCGCGCGACGTACTGTTCCAGCACGATGCGCAGCCCGGTGATCTCCTGCAGCTCCTTGTCGGTGAGCGACGCGACGCGGGCACCGCGGCGCGGGGTGCGCTCGACGAGGCCTTCCTCGCTGAGCTTGGCGAGGGCTTCTCGCACCGGGATGTGGCTGACACCGAGGCTGTCGGCGAGCTTGCGCTCCACCAGTCGCTCGCCGGGCTCGAGCCGCCCGTTCTGGATGGCGTCGCGGAGCTCGTCGGCGACCTTGGCCGAGATGTTCCGGTCGGACACGCTCCCGATTGTCATCGCGCTCTCTCCTGCGTAGGTGTTTTCGCTACAAGCTATAGGACACGAGGGTGGATCCGCGCCCGTACGCCGCTCCGTGTCTCCGTCGAGGGGGACCCGTTTGTTTCGAGCGGGTAAAGCTCTCTCACTGAGCTTGCCTTTTGCTACATGCTATAGCAATAGTGCTATCGTGGGGCCGTTCGACGGCGAACCGCTCCCAGCGAAGCCGTCGGCCCGCACCACCGGGCACAGCAGATAGAGAGCGCGAGGAACGATGCAGCACACCCCCGTATCCGGCCGGCCGGTGACGATCGCCGTCATCGGCGCCGGCAATCGCGGTCAGTCCTACGCCGCCTGGGTGCACGCCAACCCCGACCGCGCGCGGATCGTCGCTGTCGCCGACCCCCGCCCGCTCCAGCGCGGAGTCATCGCGGCGGGCGACCCGGAGGTCCGCCACTTCGACGACTGGCGAGCGCTCGTCGCCGAGCGGGAGCGCGTGGCCGACATGGTCATCGTCGCCACCCAGGACCGCCAGCACGTGGAGCCGGCGGTCGCCTGCGCCGAGCGGGGATACGCCATCCTGATGGAGAAGCCGCTCGCTCCGACCGAGGAGGAGTCGCGTCACATCGTCGCTGCGATCGAAGCCGCCGGCGTCCTCTTCGGCGTCTGCCACGTGATGCGCTACACGCCGTACACGGACCTCGTGAAGAGCGTCGTCGACTCGGGTGTGCTCGGCGACATCATCAACGTCCAGCACCTGGAGCCGGTCGGCTGGTGGCACATGGCCCACTCCTACGTGCGCGGGCCCTGGCGCCGCGAAGACCTCGCCTCCCCGATGCTCCTCGCGAAGTCGAGCCACGATCTCGACTGGATCCGCTACGTGACGGGCAAGCGCATCGCGGCTGTCGCAAGCTTCGGATCCCGACACCACTTCCGCCACGAGAACAAGCCGGCCCAGGCTGCCGACCGCTGCCTCGACTGTCCTCTCCAGGCCACCTGCCCCTACGCGGCCCAGAAGCTCTACCTCCCGGTCGTGCGGGAGGAAGGTGCGGTCTGGCCGGTCACGGTCATCACCGACGATGCGACCGAGGAAGGCGTCATCGAGGCGCTCCGCACTGGTCCGTACGGCGTGTGCGTGTACGCGACCGACAACACCGTCGTCGACAACCAGGTCGTCGCCCTCCGCTTCGAGGACGGCGCGGCCGGGACCTTCACGATGACGGCCTTCAGCGAGCAAGAGCCCCGCAAGACCCAGCTCTTCGGCTCGCACGGCGTGCTCGACGGCGACGGAGAGCGCGTCACGGTCACCGACTTCCGCACCGGCGAGTCCACGGTCCACGAGACCGGGCCGACCGGGGCGGCGAATGCCGGGGGCGATCACGGCGGCGGGGACGGCGGCGTGATGAGCGCCTTCGTCGCCGCCGTCGCCGCCGGCGATCCGGACCTCATCCGGTCCGGTCCGCGCGATTCGCTCGACAGCCACCTCGCAGTGTTCGCGGCCGAGCGCTCGCGACACGACGGGACGGTCGAGACGGTCCCGCGCTTCTCGCAGCACCCTGCGGCACCCGCCGCGCACCCCACCACGCACGAAGGAGCAGCATGCGACACACGAAGATGATCACGGCCGTCGCCGTGGCAGCCACGGCGGCGCTCGCCCTGGCTGGCTGCAGCGGCAGCACCGGCGGTTCAGACGGATCGAAGAAGACCGTCACCATGTGGATCTACCCGGTCATCGCCGATGAGGCGAAGCACAAGGGCTTCTGGGACGACACCGTCAAGGCCTTCGAGGCCGAGCACAAGGACATCACGGTCACGTACGAGATCTACCCGTGGGCCAACCGCGACGAGTCGCTCTCGACGGCGATCGCCGCCGGCAAGGGTCCGGATCTGGTCTACCTGATCCCCGACCAGCTGAGTACGTACCAGAAGTCCATCGAGCCGATGGACTCCTACCTGCCAAGCGCGCAGAAGGCGGACATCCTCGACAACGTCACCGAGTCGATCACGCTCAACGGCAAGCTGATGGCAGCCCCGATCCTCACCAGCGCGAACGCCCTGATGTGTGATGCGAAGTCGTTCGCGGCCGCTGGCGTCACCGACTATCCGAAGACGTGGGACGACCTGGAGAAGCTGGCGCCCACCTTCAAGGAGAAGGGCATCTACGTCACGCAGTACTTCGGCTCACCCGACGTGACGCTGAACATGACCTTCTACCCGCTGCTCTGGCAGGCGGGCGGCTCGGTCTACAGCAAGGACGGCAGCAAGGTCGCATTCGACAGCAAGGCGGGCGAGAGGGCGCTGAGCATGATCGCGGGCTTCGCGGCTCAGGGGTACATCGAGAAGGACCTCATCTCGACGATGCCGGCCCTCGAGCAGACCGCCCTCGCCAAGAACAACGTGGCGTGCACCTGGCAGTCCGGCCCGAGCGACGTCAAAGCGTTCTGGGGCGAGGACGCGATCAGGATCCTGCCGCCACTGACCGACGAGAAGCAGGTCTCCTACGGGACGGTCGGCTCGCTGGCCATGCTCAAGGGCGCGAAGGACAAGGATGCCGCCGGCCAGTTCGCTGCGTTCGCCACGAACGCCGAGAACTCGAAGAAGTTCGATCTCGCGTCCAACTTCTTCTCGCCCTTGAAGTCAACGGGCGAGCTCTACGCCGACAACCCGATCCAGAGTGCGATCGAGAAGACCATCCCGACCAGCAAGGTCGGGGAGCTGCAGCCGAGCGCTCGCGCCGTCATGGGCGTGCTCGCGCCGCAGATCCAGGCGGCCCTGCTGGGGACCAAGACGCCGGAACAGGCTCTGAAGGACGCGGCCACCGCCGCTCAGCCCCTGATCAAGTGACCGACGGGTCTGGTCGGGGTGCGTCCGACGCCCCGGCCAGACCCGCAACCCGAGGAGACGCCCCCGTGACCACAATCCCCACCCAGCCGCGGCCGCCCGGCCCGACCGCGCGCGTCCTGGCCCGGCGGGAGGCGCGGATCGCGCTGCTGTTCGTGCTCCCCGCCTTCCTGCTGTTCCTCGCCTTCCGGTTCGGCCCGGCCATCGCCGGCGTCGGTCTCAGCTTCTTCGACTACGACATCTCGGGCGAGCTCGACTGGGAGGGGCTGAAGAACTTCGAGCGGATGCTCTCCGACCCGACGTTCTGGCAGGCGCTCGGCGTGACCCTCGCCTACTCGGTGCTGGCCGTGCCGATCTCACTGTCCCTCTCGGTCGCGATGGCCCTCGGCGTGCGCCGCTCGTTCCGCGGCTCGCGGTTCTTCCGTTCGGTGTTCTTCCTCCCGGTCATCACCTCGCTGGTGCTGGCCGGCGTGATCTTCAAGTGGATCTTCTCCACCGACGGCCCCTGGTCGGCGATCATGACACCGCTCGGACTGGGCGGCTCCTGGCTCAATTCGACCGTCCTGGTCATCCCTGCGCTCGTGCTCGTCGGCGTGTGGTCGCGGTTCGGCTACGGGATGCTCATCGTCATCGCCGCACTGCAGGATGTGCCGCGCGAGCACGAGGAGGCCGCCCTGATGGACGGCGCCGGCGCGTGGAACCGATTCCGTTACATCGTGCTGCCGAGGCTGAAGCCGACGCTGTTCTTCCTGGCGGTGATCGAGACGACGGCATCCTTCCAGGTCTTCGACCTCGTCTACGTGATGACACAGGGCGGGCCGGCGCATGCAAGCTACTCGCTCGTCTACATGCTCTATGACCAGGGCTTCAAGTACACCGACTACGGGTACGCCGCTGCGATCGGCGTCGCGCTCTTCGTCATGACACTCGTCGTCGCCCTCGTCCAGCGCCGTGTCATCGGGAGGCAGAAGTGACCACCGCGACCCCGCGCCTGAAGCGCTCCCGCTCCTTCCGCGCCCTCGAGCCGACGCGCGGCGGCCTCGTCGCCCGTTACATCTGGCTGTCGATCGCCGCCGTCCTGTGCTTCTTCCCGTTCTACGCGATGGTGGTGCTCAGCCTGAAGCCGGGTCTCGCCGTCCAGTTCCCGCAGAGCCTGCTGCCGTGGAACCTGTCCACGGCCTCGTACGAACAGGTGCTCGGCGGGCAGAACCTCCTGGTCTGGCTCGGCAACACCCTGATCTACGCGATCGTGAGCGTCGTGGCGGTGCTGCTGCTGTCGGCGATGGCCGGGTACGCGTTCGCCAAGAAGCGGTTCCGCGGCAAGGAGACGATGTTCTGGTCGTTCCTCGCCATGGTGATGGTGCCCTTCCACGTGACGCTGATCCCGACCTTCATCGTGCTGGCGAAGCTCGGCGGCGTCGACACGTACTGGGGTCTCATCCTCCCGACGCTCGCGAACGCGCAAGCGGTCTTCCTGATGCGCCAGTTCATCGAGGGTCTGCCCGACGACCTTTTCGAGGCGGCGCGGATCGACGGCGCGGGCGAGTTCCGGATCTTCCTGACGATCGTGCTGCCGTTGTGCAAGCCGGTGCTGGCGACGCTGGGGATCTTCATCTTGATGTGGCACTGGAACGACTTCCTCTGGCCCCTGATCATGGCCAAGAGCTCCGACATGTGGACGCTGACCGTCGGCATCGCCTCCCTGCAGCAGCAGAACGTGCCGCTCAGCGTGATGCTCGCTGGCTCCGTTGTCGCGCTCGTCCCCATCTTCTTCGCCTACACCGTGGCCCAGCGTTACGTGCAGGAAGGCGTCACCTCCGCGGGGATCAAGGGCTGACGCCCGCCCCGACCGATGCGAAAGGCAGACATGTTCAGCAGTGAGAAAGAACTCGAAGAGACTCTCGCGACGCCGAGCGCAGCCCTTGTGGCCGACCTCGCGACGACGCGTGGCGACCTGGTCGTGCTCGGCGCCGGCGGCAAGATGGGCCCGAGCCTGTCGGTACTCGCGCGGCGCGCCCTCGACGAGGCCGGGCGCGGTTCCGACGCGGTCTACGCCGTGTCGCGGTTCTCGAGCGACGAGGTTCGCCAGCGGTTGCAGGCGGAACGTGTGGAGGTCGTGCCCTTCGATCTGCTCTCCGACCGCGACCTCGTGGAACTCCCGGATGCGCCGAACGTGGTGTTCATGGTCGGCGCCAAGTTCGGTGCGGCCGCCAACGCCTCGTGGGCGTGGGAGGTGAATGCGGCGCTGCCCGACCGGGTCGCGCGCCGCTACCGGAACAGTGCGATCACGGCGATGTCGACGGGCAACGTGTATCCCTTCGTCGCCCCGGCCACGGGAGGCTCGGTCGAGTCGGACGCGCCGGGACCGGTGGGCGAGTACGCGATGTCGTGCCTGGGACGCGAGCGGGTGTTCGAGTTCGGTGCCGTCACGCGGGGGACGCGCGTATCGATCGTGCGCCTCAACTACGCCGTCGACCTCCGCTACGGCGTGCTCGCCGACATCGGGTCGAGCGTCCTGTCGGGGACCCCGGTCGATCTGACCACCGGCGTCGTCAACGTGGTGTGGCAGGGCTACGCCAATGAAGTGGTGCTGCGATCCCTCGCACACGCGAGCGACGCCGTCTTCACCGTCAACCTCACCGGACCCGAGCTGCTCGGCGTGCGTGGCATCGCCGAACGGTTCGGCGAAGCGCTCGACCGCGAGGTGGCCTTCACCGGCGAGCCGGCGCCCTCCGCCCTGCTCAACAACGCCGGACGCTGCTTCGAGCTGTTCGGCTACCCGACGGTCCCGGCCGGGACGCTGATCGAGTGGCAGGCCGACTGGCTGCGGCGCGGTCTGCCGACCTCGGCCAAACCGACGAAGTGGGCCGTGCGGGACGGGAGGTTCTGATGGGTGCGGAACTCCTCGCCGACGGCCTCGTCGTCCCGGCACATCCCCTCGCCCTGACGAGCGGTCGCCGTCTCGACGAGCGCCGCCAGCGTGCCCTCACGCGCTACTATCTGGCGGCTGGTGCCGGCGGCATCGCGGTCGCCGTGCACACGACCCAGTTCGAGATCCACGAGCCGGAGCGCGGACTCCTCGAGCCCGTGCTCGCGCTCACCGCCGACGTGCTGGACCGGGAGGCGGAGCGCGACCTGGTCCGCATAGCCGGGGTCGTCGGATCCACCGCTCAGGCGGTCGCCGAGGCCGAGCTCGCCGCCGGGCTCGGCTATGACGCGGTGCTGCTCAGCCCGCGTCTGGCCGGCGCCACGGAAGATGCGCTGATCGAGCGCGCCCGCGCGGTCGGCGAGGTGCTGCCGGTGATCGGGTTCTACCTGCAGCAGGCCATCGGCGGCCCGGTGCTCTCGCGGGCCTTCTGGCGCCGCTTCGCCGATCTGCCTGCCGTGGTCGCGGTGAAGGCGGCGCCGTTCGACCGCTACCGCACGATCGAGCTCGTCCGCGGAGTGGGGGAGTCGGACCGAGCCTCCGACGTCACGCTCTACACGGGCAATGACGATGCGATCGTCGCGGACCTCACGGCCGTCCATCGGGTGCAGACCGGGACGGGG
>CANSLE010000059.1 GCA_947647645.1 uncultured Microbacterium sp. | reverse complement strand
CTGGGCGCGTGAGGTCGAGCGGTGGACGCCGCAGCGCCGCGCCACCGTGATCCACGGCGACGGGGACACCGTCGACGCGTTCGCCGACGTCTTCATCGTGAACTACGAAGTGCTCGACCGGCACCTGTCCTGGCTCGGATCGCTGGGGCTGCAGGGCATGGTGGTCGACGAGGCGCACTTCATCAAGAACCTCACCTCGCAGCGCTCCCAGAACGTGCTCGCCCTCGGCGGCCGCATCCGCGAGCAGGTGCGCAACCCCCTCATGCTGGCGCTGACCGGGACGCCCCTGATCAACGACGTCGAGGACTTCGATGCGATCTGGCGCTTCCTCGGCTGGACCAACGGCGAGAAGCCGGGTCCCGAGCTCATGGAGAAGCTCGACGCCACGGGCTTCACGCCCGCCGACAAGGCGTTCTACCCGGAGGCGCGCGAGGCCGTCATCTCGATGGGCATCGTCCGTCGCAAGAAGAAGGATGTCGCCGCCGACCTGCCCGACAAGCTCGTCGCCGATCTGCCCGTGGAGCTGGATGACGAGTTCGGCCGTTCCATCCGCGAGGCCGAGCGCGAGCTCGGTGCGCGCCTGGCCGCCAAATACCGGCGCATCATCGAGGCGCGCGGCGACAAGGTGCGCATCGGCGAGGTGGACGAGGACATCGTGCGCCTCGTCGCCCACGGCGAGCTCGAGGACGCGAAGTCCGCCGGTGCCGGCGCCGACAACGTCTTCACCATGGTGCGCAAGATCGGCCAGGCCAAGGCGCACCTCGCGGCGGACTATGCCGTGCAGCTGCAGCGCTCGGTCGGCAAAGTCGTGTTCTTCGCGAAGCACATCGACGTCATGGATGCCGCGGAGGCGCATTTCGCGGCATCCGGGCTGCGGACCATCTCCATCCGCGGCGACCAGTCGACATCCGCCCGGCAGCTCGCGATCGACGCGTTCAACACCGATCCCGACGTGGCCGTCGCGGTCTGCTCGCTCACCGCCGCCGGCGTCGGTCTCAACATGCAGGCGGCGTCCAACGTCGTCCTCGCTGAGTTGTCGTGGACGGCCGCCGAACAGACGCAGGCGATCGACCGCGTGCATCGCATCGGTCAGGACGAGCCGGTCACGGCGTGGCGGATCATCGCGGCGCACACGATCGACACGAAGATCGCGGAGCTCATCGACGCCAAGCAGGGCCTCGCCCAGCGTGCGCTCGACGGGGCCCAGGTCGACCCGACCTCGAGTGACTCGGTGCAGCTATCGGCCCTGATGCACCTGCTCCGTGAGGCCCTCGGAGCCGCCTGAGGCGGGCCGGGATTATCGACGGCGACGGCAGTGGCATCCGCCGCCGGTCCGGCGATAGTGTCGAAGAAGGCAGCGTCGCCGAACCACATCCCGAATCACCAAAGGATCTCCACATGAAGATCGGTATCCTCACCAGCGGCGGGGACTGCCCCGGACTCAACGCGGTCATCCGCGGTGTCGTCCTCAAGGGCACGACGAACTACAACATCGAGTTCGTCGGCATCCGCGACGGTTGGCGTGGCGTCGTCGACGGCGACTTCTTCCCGCTCACCCGGCACGAGGTGAAGGGGCTGTCCAAGGTCGGCGGCACCATCCTCGGCACGAGCCGCACCAACCCGTACGAGGGACCCCGCGGCGGGGCGGAGAATATCGCGAAGACGCTCTACGGCCACCACATCGACGGCATCATCGCCATCGGCGGAGAGGGCACCCTCGCGGCTGCCAACCGTCTGTGGAACGACGGCATCAACGTCATGGGCGTGCCGAAGACGATCGACAACGACCTGCGGGCGACCGACTACTCGTTCGGCTTCGACACGGCCGTCAACATCGCCACCGACGCGATGGACCGTCTGCGCACCACCGGCGACTCCCACCAGCGCTGCATGGTCGCCGAGGTCATGGGTCGCCACGTCGGCTGGATCGCCCTGCACTCGGGCATCGCCGCGGGCGCGCACGTCATCTGCATCCCCGAGGTGCCGATGTCGATCGACGAGGTCGCCGCCCAGGTCCAGAAGGCCCACGACCGCGGGCGCGCTCCCCTTGTCGTCGTCTCGGAGGGCTTCACGCTCAAGGGCATGGACGAGGCGTTCAGCGACAAGGGTATGGACGCGTTCAACCGTCCGCGCCTCGGCGGCATCGGCGAAGTCCTCGCCCCGGAGATCGAGCGCCTGACCGGTATCGAGACGCGCGCGACGGTGCTCGGCCACATCCAGCGCGGCGGATCGCCGTCCGGCTTCGACCGCGTGCTCGCGACCCGCCTGGGCCTGCACGCCGCCGACTCGGTCTACGAGCAGGCGTGGGGCCAGATGGTGTCGCTGAGGGGGACCGACATCGTCCGCGTCCCGTTCGCGGAGGCTCTCGGCGAGCTGAACACCGTCCCGATCTACCGCTACGAAGAGGCCGCCGCCCTCTTCGGTTGATCGGACCCGCGGGCCGGCCGATGGCCCAGAACAGGCGATCCCGCTCCGCGTCCGCCTGTTCTGGGCCGTCCCGCCTCAGTCGCGCGCGAGGCCGAGCACGTCCAGCAGCCAGGCCAGCTCGAACGCCCGCTGGTGCCAGGAGTTGTAGCGCCCCGAGACGCCGCCGTGGCCGGCGACCATCTCGCACTTGAGCAGGGCGTCGGCCCCGACCTCGCGCAGGCGCGCCACCCACTTGGCGGGCTCGACGTAGTACACGCGTGTGTCGTTGAGGGAGGTCGTGGCGAGGATGCGCGGGTACTCCACCCCGTCGCGCACATTCTCGTACGGCGTGTACGACTTCATGTAGGCGTACACCTCGGCGTCGTGCAGCGGGTCGCCCCACTCGTCCCACTCGATGACGGTGAGCGGCAGCGACGGGTCGAGGATCGTCGTCAGCGCGTCGACGAACGGCACATCGGCGAGGATGCCGGCGAACAGCGCGGGGGCGAGGTTCGCCACCGCGCCCATGAGCAGGCCACCGGCCGATCCCCCCTCGGCCACCAGTCGGGCGGGAACGGTGACGCCTGCGTCGACGAGGTGCTGTGCGACGGCGACGAAGTCCGTGAACGTGTTGCGCTTGTGCTGCAGCTTGCCGTCCTCGTACCACTGGCGGCCGAGCTCCCCGCCGCCGCGCACGTGCGCCACCGCGAAGACGACCCCGCGGTCGAGCATCGACAGCCGCGCGACCGAGAAGCCCGGCTCGATCGAGTGCTCGTACGATCCGTAGCCGTAGAGATGTACGGGCCGCGGCGCGTCGCCCGGTTCGCCGAACGAGCGCTTCCAGACGAGCGAGACGGGCACCCGGGTGCCGTCGGATGCCGTGACCCACTCGCGGCGCTGACCGTACTCCTCGGGGTCGTAGCCGCCGAGCACCGGCTGGCGCTTGCGCAGCAGGAGCTCACCCGTGGCGACCACATAGTCGTAGACCGTGCCGGGGGTGAGGAAGGACCCGAAGCCGAGGCGCACCACCGGCGGGGCCCACTCGGGATTTCCGGCAGGACCGGCCGTGTAGAGCTCCTCCGCGAAGCCGATTTCCGTGACGTCGCCGCTGCGGTAGTCGAGGATGCCCATCCGCGACAGGCCCTCGCGGCGGTAGGACACGACTGCCCAGTCGCGGAACGCCGACACGTCCAGCAGGCGACGCCCCGGCGTGTGGGGGAGCACCACCTCGCGGGCACCCTGCGGGTCGGATGCCGCGACCCTCACGAGCTCGAAGTCGAGTGCGTCCTCGTTGTGGACGATGTACAGCACGTCCTCGCCGTCGATGACGGCGTGGGTCGCGGAATATTCGACGCCCTCCCGACGCGGCCAGATCGATCGCGGCTCGACGCCGCCGGGGGCGCTCAGCTCCGCGGCATCCACGAGGTACTCCTCGCTGGTGATGGAGGAGCCCGCCTCGATCACCAGGTACTTCTCGCTGCGGGTGAATCCGGCCCCGACCCAGTAGCGCTCGTCCGGTTCGTGGAAGAGACGGACGTCGGACGCGGCGTCGGTGCCGACGTCGTGCAGCCACACCGTGTCCGGACGCCAGGCGTCGTCGACGGTGGTGTACACGACGTGGCGAGCGTCGGGGGAGAACGAGGCGCCCGCGGAGGTGTTCTCGACGATGTCGGCGAGGTCCTCTCCGGTGGCGAGGTCGCGGATGCGCAGCGTGTAGCGCTCGTCGCCCTCGACATCGACGCCGTACAGCAGCAGTGAGCCGTCGGTGCTGACGTCGAAGCTGCCCAGTGAGAAGAACTCGTGGCCGTCCGCCTCCACGTTGCCGTCGAGCAGGACGATCTCCCCCGGCACATCGACGCCGGGGGTGAGGACAGGCGGCGTCCAATCGTCGGGCCCCGCCAGCGGGGCGCGGCACTGGATGCCGTATTGCTTGCCCTCGACGGTGCGTCCGTAGTACCACCAGGAGCCCTGTCGCGTCGGAACCGACAGGTCGGTCTCGAGCGTGCGCGCCTTGATCTCGTCGAAGATGCGCTGACGCAGGCCCGCGAGGTGCGCCGTGCGCGCCTCGGTGTATGCGTTCTCTGCGCCGAGGTGCGCGATGACCTCGGCATCCTCCTTCGCCCGGAGCCACTCGTAGTCGTCGCGCACCTCATCGCCGTGGTGCCGGCGGATCGTGGGGCGGGCGGGGGCGGACGGCGGCGTGGAGGCGAGGTCTCGGGTCACCGCTCCACGCTAATCGACGCCCGGCGTGTCGGGGCGGAGGAAGCGTTCGGAGCGGGGGCGCGGATGTGGGAGTATTTCTGTGGTCCGGTTGCCGGAGTATGAACCCACGGTGAACTCTTCGTTCGCATCGCCGATCGCATCGGCTCCCTTCCTACGAATCCCGACGAAAGCGAACTGTGGAAACCGCTGCCCTCATCGTCGTCCTGGTCGTCGCGCTGGCGCTGTTCTTCGACTTCACGAACGGCTTCCACGACACCGCGAACGCGATGGCCACCCCGATCGCGACCGGTGCCCTCAAGCCCAAGGTCGCCGTCCTCCTCGCGGCGAGCCTCAATCTGGTCGGCGCGTTCCTCTCGACCGAGGTCTCCAAGACGATCTCGCACGGGATCATCCGTGAGGATCAGATCGAGCCGCTGGCCTTCCTGCCGATCATCTTCGCCGGCCTCATCGGCGCCATCACCTGGAACATGCTGACGTGGCTCCTGGGTCTGCCCTCGAGTTCCTCGCACGCGCTGTTCGGCGGCCTCATCGGTGCGACGCTGGTGGGTGCGACGGCATCGGCGATCGACTTCGGGATGGTGCTCAGCAAGGTGGTGCTGCCTGCCCTCATCGCCCCTTTCACGGCGGGGGTCATCGCCTTCCTCGCCACACGTCTGGCCTACGCGCTCACCCGCCGCTACGACAACAAGCCCGACGGGCGCGACGGCTTCCGCTGGGGACAGATCTTCACGTCCTCGCTCGTCGCCCTCGCCCACGGAACGAACGACGCGCAGAAGACGATGGGCGTCATCACGCTCGCGCTGATCATGGCGGGCTGGCAGAACGCAGCCCACGCCGACCCGCAGCTGTGGGTCATCCTGGCGTGCGCGTTCACGATCGCCGTCGGCACCTACGTCGGCGGCTGGCGCATCATCCGCACGCTCGGCAAGGGCCTCACCGACGTCAAGCCGGCGCAGGGTTTCTCCGCCGAGACGTCGACGGCCGCGACGATCCTCGCCTCCAGCGCACTCGGCTTCGCGCTGTCCACGACGCAGGTCGCCTCGGGCTCGGTCATCGGCTCCGGTCTCGGCCGGCGCGGCTCGACGGTGCGGTGGCGCACCGTGGGTCGTATCGCCATCGGTTGGGTGCTGACGCTGCCCGCCTCCGCGGCGGTCGGCGCGCTCGCGGCGCTGCTGGTCGTCTGGTTCGGCGGTGCCGGCATCGTGATCGACGCGGTGCTCGCCATCGTGATCGTCGCCGCCCTGTTCCTGCGTTCGCGGCGGAACCAGGTGGACGCGTCGAACGCGATGAGCGAGGTCGCCGACTCGGGCCTTGCGGTGAAGGTCAAGCGCAACCCGCCGCCGACGCGCCGACAGCGCGCGATCCTGCGCGCGGAGCGCGCGCGGCAGAAATCCGCACGGGTGAAGGGGCGCGCGCCGCAAGCGGGGACGCCGCCACGCGACGGGGAGGGGGAGCGCTGATGGGCATCAGCATCGACTGGTTCGCCTTCGTCCAGGTGTTCGCCGCCGCGCTCGCCGGCGCCGTCCTCGTCGTCGGGTTCTACGCCGTGGGGCTGCGTCTGCTGGTGCGGGCCGGTCGGGCACCGGTCGTGGCGCCCGCGGAGTTCACCGACGCCATCACGGTGATCAGTGAGAAGGAGGCCAAGCGCGCCGCCAAGGCCGCGGCCAAGGCTGCGAAGAAGAGCCCTCTCACCGACCGGCAGAAGCGCGTCGCGCTCGTGGGCGCCTACCTGTCGTTCGCGCTCTGCGGTGTCGCGGTGCTGGCAGGTCTCGCGCTCATCGTGCTGCGCTGACGCACGCCGACCGGATGCCGCCGCGGGCGTCCGCCCCCGCGCCTAGGCTGAGGGCATGGACACCGCGTCGTTCCGTTTCGGCATCCACCCGCCCGCGCGACGCGTGATCGTGCATCTCAGCGACACGCACCTGCTGGCCGGCAACCGCCCGCTGGGGGGCCGCTACGACACGACGGCGAACCTGATCGCGACGCTCGCGGCCGTCGAACGCACGGGCGTGCGTCCCGACGCGATCGTCTTCACCGGCGACCTCACCGATCTCGGCGAACCGGAGGCGTACGCGGCGTTGCGCGCCGAGGTGGAGCCCGTGGCCGCGCGGCTCGGTGCGCCGATCGTGTGGGTGGCGGGAAACCACGACGAACGTCCGGCCCTGCGCGTAGGCCTACTCGACGGACAGCCCACCTCGGAGCCGGTGACCGGCGTCTGGGATCTGGGCGGGCTGCGCCTCGTCGCGCTGGACTCGTCGGTGCCCGGCTGGCACCACGGCGACGTGGATGCCGCGCAGCTCGCCTGGCTCGGCGAGGTCCTCGCCGAGCCGGCAGAGCGGGGAACGATCCTGGCGCTGCACCACCCGCCGTTGCCGAGCCACATCCCGTTCTTCGACATCCTGGAGCTGCGACACCAAGCCGAGTTGGCCGCGGTGCTCGCCGGCTCCGACGTCCGCGCCGTTCTCGCGGGGCACCTGCATTACTCGACCTCGGGGACGTTCGCCGGCATCCCCGTCAGCGTCGCCTCGGCGACCTGTTACACGATGAACCTGCAGCGTCCTGCCCAGGAGGTCAACGGCATGGACGGCGGGCAGGCGTTCCATCTCGTGCACGTGTACGACGACACGATCACACACTCCGTCGTTCCGGTCGGAGAGGGGGAGACCGCGGAGGTGTTCACCGACGCCTGGACGCGACGCATGGCGGGTCTGAGTCCGGAGGAGCGGCTCGAGGCGTTCTCCCGCAAGCGCTGACACCGCTTGACTTCGAGTGCGCTCGAAGTTCTACCGTGGGGGGTATGACCCTCCTCCCCTCCGCTCAGCACGAGGGCGTCGCGATCGCCGAGGCCGCCGAGGCCACCGGCGTCTCGACCCACACCCTCCGCTACTACGAGCGCGAGGGCCTCATGCTGGCGCCCATCGACCGGGCGTCCTCCTCGCATCGGCGCTACACCGACGCGGACATCGCCTGGGTGCGCTTCCTCACCCGGCTGCGCTCGACGGGCATGCCGATCGCCGGCATCCGACGCTACACAGAGCTGGTGCGCGCGGGGGAGTCCACAGTGCCGCAGCGGCGGGAACTGCTCGTGGAGCACCGCGAACGGGTGCGCGCGAAACTCGCGGAGGTTACGGCGAGCCTGGCGGCCATCGACCACAAGATCGACATCTACGACAGGGAGATCTCACTCTCATGAAGACCACCACTCTGGGAACCTCCACCCCCATCGAGGTCAGCCGCATCGGCCTCGGGCTGATGGGCATCAGCGACTTCTACACCGGGGCGGGCCAGGACGACGCCGACGGTGCTCGCACGATTCTCGGTGCCCTCGACCGGGGTGTCACCCTCCTCGACACCGCGGAGATGTACGGCCCGTACACGAACGAGGACCTGCTCGGCCGGACGCTCGCGGAGGCGGGCCGCCGCGACGAGGTCGTCATCGCCACCAAGTTCGGCATCGTCCGCCGCGCGGACGGCGGCCGCGGGTTCGACGGGTCGCCGGAGAACGTCCGGCGCTCGGTCGACGGCTCGCTGCGCCGGCTGCGCACGGACCGTATCGACCTGTACTACCAGCACCGGATGGACCCTGCGACGCCCATCGAGGAGACGGTCGGTGCGCTCGCCGAACTCGTGACTGAGGGCAAGATCCGCGGCTACGGACTGTCGGAGGCCTCGGTCGCCACGATCCGTCGGGCTCATGCCGTCCATCCCGTGACCGCGGTGCAGACCGAGTACTCGCTGTGGACACGCGACCCGGAGGCGGAGCTGCTGCCGACGCTGGACGAACTCGGCATCGGGTTCGTCCCGTATTCGCCGCTCGGGCGCGGCTTCCTCACCGGGACGATCCGTTCGCTCGACGTGCTCGACGACGACGACTTCCGCAAGAGCAACCCTCGTTTCGCCGAGGGGGCGCTGCAGGCCAACCTCGCGATCGTCGACCAGGTGGAGCTGATCGCGCGGGATGCCGGCGCCACACCGGCTCAGGTCGCGCTCGCGTGGCTGTTGGCGCAGGGAGAGCACATCGCCCCGATCCCCGGCACGCGCAAGCTCTCTCGTGTGGAGGAGAACATCGGCGCGGTGGACCTCGCGCTCACCGCGGATCAGCTCGCCGCGCTCGCTGCCGTCGCCGCGCCCGAGGGGGAGCGATACGCCGACATGTCCTCGGTGAATCGCTGAGGACCGCCGCGGAGGGTATCCGTCTGTGCGCTGTACGCCGTGTACACAGAGCGTCGTTCGACGCCGCGGGTAGGCTCGACCCCGACCACCCGAGGCGACGACCCAAAAGGACTGCACTCATGGCACCAGCCGCGACGACGCGCACCGAGACCGATTCCCTGGGATCGATGGAGATCCCCGAGGACGCCTACTGGGGCATCCATACCGCCCGCGCGCTGGAGAACTTTCCGATCTCCATGCGGCCCATCTCCGTCTACAAGGATCTCGTCACCGCACTGGCGATGGTGAAGCAGGCGTCAGCCCGCGCCAACCTCGAGATCGGCGTGCTCGACGCCGAGCGCGCCGACCTCATCGACCGGGCGTCCCAGCGGGTCATCGACGGCGAGTTCCACGACCAGTTCGTCGTGGGCGTCGTCCAGGGCGGCGCCGGCACCTCCACGAACATGAATGCGAACGAGGTCATCACCAACATCGCGTTGGAGCTGGCCGGGCACCCCAAGGGGGACTACGCCTACCTGTCGCCGATCGACCACACGAACCGCTCCCAGTCGACCAACGACGTGTATCCGACGGCGGTGAAGGTCGGCCTCAGCCTGGACCTCAAGTCGCTGCTGGAGGAGCTCGACCTGCTCCGCCGGTCGTTCCTCGCGAAGGCGGTGGAGTTCCACGACATCCTCAAGATCGGCCGGACGCAGCTCCAGGATGCCGTGCCGATGACGCTGGGGCAGGAGTTCCACGGGTTCGCGACGACCCTCGGCTACGACCACCAGCGCCTCACCGAGAACGCCTACCTCCTGTTCGAGATCAACATGGGCGCCACGGCGATCGGCACGGGCATCACGACGCACCCCGGCTATGCGCCCGCGGTGCTGCGCCACCTCCGCGAGATCACCGGTCTCGACCTCGCGACCGCGGACGACTTGGTCGAGGCGACGAGCGACACCGGCTCGTTCATGTCCTTCTCCTCCACCCTCAAGCGCAACGCGATCAAGCTCTCGAAGATCGCGAACGACCTCCGGCTGCTGTCGAGCGGACCCCAGGCGGGGCTCGGCGAGATCAACCTGCCCGCCCGTCAGGCGGGGTCGAGCATCATGCCCGGGAAGGTGAACCCCGTCATCCCCGAGGTCGTCAACCAGGTGGCGTTCTCGGTCGCCGGCGCCGACCTCACCGTCACGATGGCGGTCGAAGGAGGCCAGCTGCAGCTGAACGCGTTCGAGCCGATCATCGCGCACTCCATCTTCCAGTCGATCACCTGGATGCGCCGCGCGATGCGCACCTTCCGCATCAACTGCGTCGACGGCATCACGGCGAACCGTGAGCGGCTGGGAGCGATGGTGGGATCGTCGGTGGGCGTGGTCACCGCCCTCACCCCGTTCATCGGCTACGCGGCCTCCGCGGCCCTCGCCAAGACGGCGCTGCTCACGCACCGCAACGTCGGCGACCTCGTGGTCGACGCGGGTCTCATGAGCCGCGAGGAGGTGGACAAGCAGCTCTCGCCGGCACGGTTGTCCGGTCTGGAGGCGATCACGCAGGCGATCCCGATCGTCCAGCCCGCGGAGAATCTCGTCGAGACTGGTGTCACCCCTTTGCGGCCGGGTGCGGAGCACCGGTAGCGTACGACCCAATCCGGCATCCTGCACCGATCCACCGAGGAGACACATGTCCGACCCCACCCAGCCCCCCGTCAACCCGACGCCGCCGCCCTCGGCTCCGCCGGTCGCGCCGCCCGCGCCGCCCG
>CANSLE010000058.1 GCA_947647645.1 uncultured Microbacterium sp. | reverse complement strand
CGGGCAGGCGGAGGGCGGCCGCCGGGGCGACCGCCGGCCCTCCGACGGCGGCGAGACCGACGACCGTCAGCACGAGACCGGCGAGGGGAGGGAGGCGAGTTCGCACCGACATCTCTCCAGCGTGCAGGCCCGCGACCGCGCCTCGTCGCCGCAGCGGACATCTGTGGACGATGCCACGCGCCGAGGGGCAGGGGAGGAGGCGTGACTGATACACTGGAGGACGCACCCCGCACGCCGGGGTGACTCCGCGTGCCCACAGCGGCACCGTCCCACGGACGGATGCCGCGGCATCCACACCCCGAGGTCTCACCGCGACAGCGGCGAGCGGGTGTGCGCCGGGCGCCAGGCGCACGGGACCGACCGGTCCCCGCGATCAACCCCACGAAAAGGAGAACGGCCATGGCCGTCGTCACCATTCGCCAGCTGCTCGACAGCGGCGTTCACTTCGGACACCAGACCCGCCGGTGGAACCCGAAGGTCAAGCGCTTCATCCTGACGGAGCGCTCCGGCATCCACATCATCGACCTGCAGCAGTCGCTGGGCTACATCGACAAGGCGTACGAGTACGTGCGCGAGACGGTCGCGCACGGCGGCACCGTGCTGTTCGTCGGCACCAAGAAGCAGGCGCAGGAAGTCATCGCCGAGCAGGCGACGCGTGTCGGCCAGCCCTACGTCAACCAGCGCTGGCTCGGTGGCCTCCTCACCAACTTCTCGACCGTCTCCAAGCGTCTTGCGCGCATGAAGGAGCTCGAGGAGCTCAACTTCGAGAACCCCGCCGAGAGCGGCTTCACGAAGAAGGAGCTGCTGCTCAAGAAGCGCGAGCTCGACAAGCTGCACAAGTCGCTCGGTGGTATCCGCAACCTCACGAAGACGCCCTCCGCCATCTGGATCGTCGACGCCAAGCGCGAGCACCTCGCGGTCAGCGAAGCCCAGAAGCTCGGCATCCCCGTGATCGGCATCCTCGACACCAACGCCGACCCCGACGAGTTCCAGTTCCCGATTCCGGGTAACGACGACGCGATCCGCTCGGTGGGCCTGCTCACCCGCATCATCGCCGACGCCGCGGCCGAGGGCCTCATCCAGCGCCACCAGCCGACGGACGAGTCGGCTGACGCCGAGCCCCTCGCCGACTGGGAGCGCGAGCTGCTCGAGACTCCCGTCGTCACGGACGTCGCCGAGGTCGAGACCATCGCCACCGAGTCGGACGCCGACATCGCGGGCGCCGAGGCCAAGGCCGAGGGCGACGCCGCAGCGACCGCTGCCGAGTAAGACCATGTCATCGGTGCGGGGCCGCTCCTGAGCGAGCGGCTTCGCACCGGCATCCCACGAGAACTCACGACACGCAAGGAGCCACCACCCATGGCAAACTTCACCATCGCCGACATCAAGGCCCTGCGCGAGCAGCTCGGCACGGGCATGGTCGACACCAAGAAGGCGCTCGAGGAGGCCGACGGCGACCTCGAGAAGGCCGTCGAGATCCTCCGTCTCAAGGGCGCGAAGGGCAACGCGAAGCGCGCCGACCGCTCCACGAGCGAGGGCCTCGTCACCGCCGCCCTGAACAACGGCAAGGTCACGATCCTCGAGCTCAACACGGAGACCGACTTCGTCGCGAAGAACGAGCGCTTCATCGCTCTCGCCGACAAGGTGCTCGCCGCGGCCGCCGCCGTGGGCGCCGACTCGGTCGAGGCCGCTCTGGCGGCGGACGCCGACGGCAAGAGCGTCGCCGACCTCATCTCCGACGAGGCCGCCATCATCGGCGAGAAGGTCGAACTGCGCCGCGTGCGCACGCTGTCCGGCGACAAGTTCGAGATCTACCTGCACAAGACCAGCAAGGACCTCCCGCCGCAGGTGGGTGTCGTGCTCGCCTACGCGGGTGACGACGCCGAGACCGCGCGCTCGATCGCGCAGCACATCTCGTTCGCCAACCCGACCTACCTGACGCGCGACGACGTTCCCGTCGACGAGGTCGAGAAGGAGCGCGAGATCGTCACGGAGATCTCCCGCAACGAGGGCAAGCCCGAAGCAGCCCTGCCGAAGATCGTCGAAGGTCGCGTGAACGCGTTCTTCAAGCAGGTCGCCCTGCTCGACCAGGACTACGCGAAGGACAACAAGCTGTCTGTCGCCAAGGTCGCCGGCGACGCCGGCATCACGATCACCGACTTCGCCCGCTTCAAGGTCGGCGCGTAGGTCGTTCGAAGGGGTCCGCATTCGCCGAATGCGGACCCCTTTTCCATGCCCTGCCTTCGATAGTCTGCATCTCGACGAGAGGAACCCCCCGTGATCGATGAGAACACCGGACGCCGTCGCGTCCTCCTGAAACTGTCCGGAGAGGCGTTCGGAGGGGGACAGCTGGGCGTCAACCCCGACGTGGTCGGTCAGATCGCTCGCGAGATCGCCGCCGCGGTAGACCGTGTGGAGGTCTCGATCGTCGTCGGAGGAGGCAACTTCTTCCGCGGAGCGGAACTGAGCCAGCGTGGGATGGACCGGGGGCGCGCCGACTACATGGGCATGCTCGGCACGGTGATGAACGCTCTCGCCCTGCAGGACTTCCTGGAGCAGGCGGGCGCCGCCACTCGCGTGCAGTCGGCCATCTCGATGACACAGGTCGCCGAGCCGTACATCCCGCGCCGCGCCGAGCGTCACATGGAGAAGGGGCGCGTCGTCATCTTCGGCGCGGGTGCCGGCCTCCCGTACTTCTCGACCGACACCGTCGCCGCGCAACGGGCGCTCGAGATCGGCGCCGACCAGGTGCTCGTCGCCAAGAACGGCGTGGACGGCGTGTACACGGCCGATCCCAAGACGAACCCCGAGGCCGAGCGCATCGACACGATCACCTATCGCGACGCCCTCCAGCGCGGCTTGAGGGTCGTCGATTCGACCGCCTTCAGCCTCTGCATGGACAACGGCATCGACATGCGCGTTTTCGGCATGGAGCCCGCGGGCAACGTCACGCGCGCGCTGCTGGGAGATTCGATCGGCACGCTCGTCACCGTCTGAGCGGCAGAGCGCTCCGCACTAGACTTTCCCTGACGTACCGAACGAATGGAGTGACCGTGATCGCCGAGATCCTGGCCGACACGTCCGCCCGCATGGACCGCGCCGTCGAGGCTGCGAAGGAAGACTTCGCGACCGTGCGCACAGGCCGAGCGAACCCCCAGCTCTTCCAGAAGATCCTGGTCGACTACTACGGCTCCCCGACGCCGCTCTCGCAGCTGGCCTCGCTGAACACCCTGGAGGCTCGCACCCTCGTCGTCACGCCGTACGACAAGTCCGCGCTGAAGGCGATCGAGCAGGCGATCCGGGACATGCCCAACCTGGGAGCGAACCCGTCGAACGACGGGAACATCGTGCGCGTCTCGATGCCGGAGCTGACCGCCGAGCGTCGCAAGGAGTACGTCAAGCTCGTCCGCACCAAGGGCGAGGACGCGAAGGTGCACCTGCGGGGCATCCGCCGCAAGGCCAAGGACGAGCTGGACGCGCTGAAGAGCGAGGTCGGCGAAGACGACCTCGTCCGCGCCGAGAAGGAGCTGGACGCCGTCACGCGCAGCCACGTCGATGAGATCGACGAGGCGCTCAAGCGCAAAGAGGCCGAGCTTCTCGAGGTCTGAGGACGTGCCGACGACCGATTCTCCGGGGGACACCGGGTCCGAAAGCACATCCGGTCCCGGTGGCGACCGCGCCCGCTCGGGATCGTCGGCGGGCTTCCACGCCCACGTCCGTGCCGCCCGTAGCGAGTTCGAGCACCAGATCGATCGCGCGCGCGCGGACTTCGAAGAGGTCAACGACCGTATCAATGCCCGAACAGGTCGCAATCTGTTGATGGCGACGCTCATCGGCCTGGCCGTAGGCGTCGTGGTGCTGGGTTCGCTGCTGTTCATCAAGTGGCTCTTCCTGGTGTTCGCGATCCCGGTCTGCCTTCTGGGGGTCTTCGAGTTCAGCCGAGCGCTCCAGACGGCAGGCCGTCGCGTCGACGTCTGGCCACAGGTGGTGGCGGGGGCGGTCATCATGCTGTCCGCGTTCTTCGCCGGCCATCTCACCCACTGGGCGCTCACCTTCGGCGCCGTCGCGGCGGTGATCGTCTGGCGCCTGCTCGCGCAGATGGTCGCGGGCGACGGCCGTCGATACGGCGACGTGCTGGACGACGTGCTCATCGCGGGCTTCGTGCCGCTGTACGTGCCCTTCCTCGCGAGCCTCGCACTCGTGCTGCTGCGGCAGGAGCAGGGCGAGTACTGGGTGCTCGGCATGTTGATCGCCGTCGTCGCCGCCGACACCGGGGCCTACGCGTTCGGGGTCGCCTTCGGTGCCCACCCGATGGCGCCGCGGATCAGCCCGAAGAAGACGTGGGAGGGATTCGCCGGCGGCGCTCTCGCCACCGTCGTGGCCGCCGTGCTCTGGGGACTCTTCGTGCTGGGCGTGCCCTGGTGGGCCGGCGCGGTCTTCGGCCTGCTGATCCTCGGCTGCGCGACCGTCGGCGATCTGGGCGAGTCCATGATCAAACGCGACTTGGGCATCAAGGACATGAGTTCCTGGTTGCCGGGTCACGGCGGCGTGCTGGACCGGCTCGACTCGATCCTGCCGTCGGCTTCCGCGGCCCTCGCCCTCTATTTCCTGTTCTTCCCCCTGGTGACCATATGACCGACGTCCCGGAGACGGTCGTCTCCCCGTTCCCGCTGACGAGCGGCCGCACGCGCGGCTATCGCCCCGATGCGGTCGATGACTTCCTCGCCCGTGCCCGCGCGGCCTTCGAGTCCGCCGACACCTCCGAGGTCGACTCCACCGTCGTCCGGACCGCCGCCTTCCCCCTCGTCCGTCGGGGCTACCAGGTCACGGCCGTCGACGCCGCCCTGAGCCGCATCGAGGATGCGTTCGCCGCGCGCGAGCGCGAGCAGGCGCTGTCACGGAAGGGCGCGCGGGCGTGGGTCGGCCAATCGCGCCGGCTCGCGCAAGAGATCCTCGATCGTCTGACGCGACCGAAGGGGCGTCGTTTCCGCCGCGTCGGGCCGCTGCGTTTCGGCTACCGTATCGACGAGGTCGACCTCGTGTCCGACAAGATCGCGCGATTCCTCGAGGACGGCGAACCCGTGACGGTCGACCAGGTGCGCTCGGTCGCGTTCCGGATGCAACGACGCGGGTACAGCGAAGCGCAGGTCGACGCCGTGCTCGACGCGACCGTCGAAGTGATGCTGGCCGTCGTGTGACGGTCTGCTCGTCCCGACGGGTTCGGACGCTAGAATCGGAGAACTGTGACGTCTGACGCCGAGCTCACCCCCACACCCGACACGGTGCCCGCCACGCGCGCGGCATCGCGCGCGTCGCGCGTGAACCCGACGTCGGGAACACGGCGTGCGCGGGCGGCCGGCGGATCCCCGAAGTGGTCGCGGCGCCGGGGCGTGATGAGCGTGTTCGCGGTCCTGGCGGTGTTGGGCTTCGGCGTCGTCTACATCGGCCCAGTGACGGCGTCCGTTCCCACCGCGCAGGCGGCGGAGGTCGCGCCGATCTCCCTGTACGCGTCGACGATCGCGAATGCGCAGGCGTATCTGGCCGCCTCTGATCAGACGAACGGTCTCGGTCGAGACGGTGTCGTCTACAGCGTCTACGTCGCGCCGAAGCCGACTCCGACACCGAAGCCGAAACAGGAGGGCTCCTCGGCATCGGCCTCGTGGTCGCCGCCGTTCGCCGCGCCCGATCCTGGGACGGCGCAGGCGATCGCCTACTCGATGGTCACGCAGCGCGGATGGGGCGACGACCAGTTCGCGTGCCTCGTCGCACTGTGGAACAAGGAGTCGGGATGGCGCGTCGGCGCCTACAACGCCGGCAGCGGTGCCTACGGCATCCCGCAGGCACTGCCCGGCAACAAGATGGCCTCCGCAGGGGCCGACTGGGAGACCAATCCGGCGACGCAGATCGCGTGGGGTCTCGGGTACATCGGGGGACGGTACGACAGCCCGTGCGGTGCCTGGTCGCACTCGCAGTCGACGGGGTGGTACTGAGACCCATGCCGCGTGCGAACCGACGGCAGCCCGTGCCCGCCGACGATTCGTTCGATCGGCTCTTGAACGGCTGGAAGCGGTCGGAGACCAAACGAGGCGCCGAATGGACGGTGCAGCCCGTCAGCGCTGCCCAGGCGCGGAAGACCTACACGTGCCCCGGGTGCGGACGCCCCGTCGATCCGGGAGTCGCCCATCTCGTCATCTGGCGCGCGAACGGCGTGCTCGGCGACGCGGCGGACCTCGCCGCCCGGCGGCACTGGCACTCAGCCTGTTGGAGGACGGCCTGACATGGAGATTCGTGGACCGGTGCTGCTTCCGGCGCGGCGGGAGGACGTCGAGCTGTACACCCTCGACGGGCTGACGCTCGTGGGCGAGTTGGCCCTTCCCGCAGACCGCGACCCGGTGGCGACGCTCGTCACCCTGCATCCGCTGCCGACGGCCGGCGGCTTCATGGACTCTCACATTCTGCGTAAGGCGGCCGGCCGCCTGCCCGCCCTCGCCGACCTGGCGGTGCTCCGGTTAAACACGCGGGGCACGACGTCGCCGCGTGGCACGAGTGAGGGTGCGTTCGACGGCGGACGCGCGGAGGCGTTCGACGTGGCCGCCGCGATGGAGCTGGTGCGTGAGCGGGGCCTGCCGCGACCCTGGCTCGTCGGCTGGTCGTTCGGGACGGAACTGGCTCTGAGGTACGGTCGCGACTACGACATCGAGGGAGTGATCCTCCTGTCGCCACCGCTGCATCGGGCCACCGCAGAGGACGTGGCCGCGTGGCGCGGCGACAGACGGTCCGTGGTCGTCCTCGTTCCCGAGTTCGACGACTACCTGCGGCCCGCGCAGGCGCGAGAGCGGTTCGCCGCAATCGACCATGCCCAACTGATCGCGGTCGACGGCGGCAAGCACCTGTGGGTGGGGGAGAACCAGACGCGCCGGGTGCTCACGGAGATCGTCGCGGCGGTCAACCCCGACGCGCTCCCGCTGCCGATGCAGTGGGACGGGGACTGACGCCTCCGACGTCCGCAACCTCGATCGGCCGCGTCAGCGCTCGTTCTGACGAGGGATGATCACCTGACGGTAGATGATCAGGATGCTCGCGGCGACCGGGATCGCGATCAGTGCGCCCAGCAGGCCGAGGAGCGACCCGCCCGCGAGGGCGGCGATGACGACGACCGCACCGGGGACCGAGACGGCACGGCTCATGATGCGCGGCGAGAGAAGGTACGCCTCGACCTGCATGTAGACCGCGTACCAGATGAGGGCGACGAGAGCGGTGAGCGGGGAGCCCAGTCCGGGAATCAGACACGTCAGCACGATGATCGCGGAGCCGGTGAGCGTACCCACCAGCGGGATGAGCGAGAAGAAGAAGGCGACCACGGCGAGCACCGCCGGGAAGGGTGCGCCGATGATGGTCAGGAAGACGGCACTGAGCACACCGTTGATGGCGCCCAGGGTGACCTGGCCCATGACGTAGTAGCCCACCGACGCGGTGATCTGCTCCGAGAGGTCCACGAACCGGGCACGCTTGGATGCCGGAACGAGTTGAGCCACGGAGGCCTTGAGCGAGGGCGTCGACGAGGTGAAGTAGATCGTCAGGATGAGGACGATGATCGCACCGGTGAACCCGGAGATGATCGAGGTGCCGATCCCGAGGATGACGTTTCCGGCCGACGTGCCGATCTTGCCGAAGTCGAGGCTGTTGAACCAGTCGGAGATGTACTTGAAGGCCATGTCGACGTCGAGCGCGGGGAAGGTGCTGTGGAGCCACCTCGACAGGTCGTTCACGGGGTTCCAGGCTCCGTCGACCGCGTTCTGGATGAGGGTCTGCACCTGCGAGACCAGCTGCGCGATCTGACCGACGAGCACGGGGATCACGATGAGGATGATGCCGGTGAACACCGCGAGCACGGCCGCGAACGTGATGAGCAGCGCTGCCCACCGCGGGAGCTTGCGCCGCTCGAGCCAGCTGACGAGGGGGTCGAGCCCGAGCGCCAGGAAGAGCGCCGTACCGACGTACAGCAGGATCGTGGAGAGAGTCTGCACGCTCGTGATGAGGAGGACGCCGACCCCGACGCCCAGGGTCGCGACGAGCGCTGTGCGGAACGGATGCTGCAGCTTCATGGTGATGACAGGATACGCACCGGGCGACCTTTCGCGCCGCAACACGGCCGGAGATGACGCCCTCCCGGGCGACGCACAGCCGGATGTCGCTAGTCTGGAATGTCGATTGCGCGCCGCGATCCCGTCGGCGGTGCGCAGGGAGGTGTCTTTCGTGCGTTTCGTCTGGGCTGTAACGGCCTTCGTGCTGGCCGCCCTCATGATCGGTGCCGGCATCGCCCAGCGCACGGTCCTCCAGGGACCGCGCACCGAGAGTGAGACCATCGCCGTCAGCGGCGACGCGCCCTACATCCTCATCGACGGCGGCGTCCTCAACAGCCATGCGGGCTCGCAGACCGTGCGTGTCCAGGAGCCGGGGACGATCTTCGCCTCGTACGGGAGGACGGCTGATCTGAAGGCGTGGCTCACGCCGTCGTCCTACACGCACGTCACGATGGATGCCGGCGCCACGACCACCACCGCGGTGGCGGCCAAGACGCCGCTGTCGAGCGGCAGCCCCGCGATCACCCCGGTCGGCTCCGATCTGTGGCTCGACGAGTTCCGCCAGGACGACGTCCTCATCGCACCCCTCCAACTGCCCGCGGACATGAGTCTTCTCGTCGCGACCGACGGCACGAAACCGGCGCCGAGCAGTCTCACCGTGACGTGGCCGACGGGCGCCACAACGCCGTGGGCCGGTCCGCTGATCGTTCTCGGCAGCATCCTTCTGTTCATCGGTCTGGTGCTGTATGTCTTGGGCGTCCGGCATGCGCGGCGCTCGCGCGGCCCACGCCGTAAGGGACTGCCCATGCCGGTGACGGAACCGATCGACATCGCCACCGAGGGCGCGGACAAGGGCGTGATCAGCGCGTCGCCGACGAGACGGCAGCTCACACGTGGGCGACGCTCGCTCCTCGCGGTTCCCGCGGTCGGGATCGCCGCCTTGCTGTTGACCGGCTGCACCGCCGACGCGTGGCCGCAGTTGGCGGGGACGCCGACGCCCACGGCATCCGAGAGCGTCGTCGTCCCCAAGGACCAGGGCAGCCCCGCCGTCACGCAGGCACAGGCGGAGCGCATCCTCGCGCGGATCTCCGCGCAGGTCACCAAAGCGGATGCCGCCAAGGACCCCGCAGCCGCCGCGCAGCGCCTGACCGCCTCCGCACTGGCCGCCCGCGAGACGGACTACAAGCTCCGTGACGTCGCCGGCCACACCGCGCTCACCGCGCTGCCGAGCAGCCCGGTGAAGATCGTCCTTCCGGAGGCGTACGACGGGTGGCCACGGACCTTCTTCGCCGTGGTGGAAAAGGGCGACGTGATCATGAGCGTGACCCAGCAGGACCCCTGGTCGCCCTACAAGGTCAGCAATGAGGCCGAGCTCGTGTCGCAGGCCAGCCTGAACCTCGCACCGGCCTATGTCGGCGCGATCGCGATCGACCCCGATTCCCCCTTCCTGGCACTCGCCCCCAACAAGGTCGCGGCAGCGTACGCGGACATCCTGACCAACGGCGACAACAGCGCTTTCGCTTCGCGGTTCGACGCCACGAACGACCCGTTCCGCAAGCTCGTCGCCGACAACCGCGCGGCGCGGGTGCAGAGCTTCAACCAGACGGGCGCGCAGACGGGCACGCTCACCTTCGCGGCATCCGCCGGCCCGGACAAACCGATCTCTCTCGCGACGCTCGACTCCGGCGCCATCGTGGCCGTCACCGTGCACGAGAGCGACACGGTGAAGCCCACGAACACGGATGCCGTCATCAAGCTCGACAGCAACCCGATCGTCCAGACGCTGACCGGTGTCAACCAGTCCTCCAGCGGCTTCACCACGACGTTCGTCGATCAGCTGTTCTTCTTCGTCCCCTCGCAGAGCTCGAACAAGCGCATCCAGCTGCTGGGGTACTCCACGTCCATCCTCAACGCGAAAGTAGCCCCTTAAAGTGAGCGATCCCACCTCGGGCGCCGTGCTGCGCGGTGCCGTCGATCTGTCGTCCCTCCGTTCTCGCGCGGCGTCCCCGGCCGCCGCTGCCGCTCCGTCCGCCGGCGGAGCGACGCCGGCCACGCCGCTCGTCTTCGATGTGACCGACGAGAGCTTCGCGCAGGTGCTGGAGCTGTCTCGCACCGTCCCCGTGGTCGTCGACCTCTGGGCCGAGTGGTGCGGCCCGTGCACGCAGCTGAGTCCCATCCTCGAGAAGGTGGTCGTCGAGCTCGCCGGTCGCCTCGTCCTGGCGAAGGTCGATGTGGACGCGAACCCGCAGCTCGCGCAGGGCTTCCGTGCACAGTCCATCCCGATGGTGGTCGCGCTCGTCGCAGGGCAGCCCGTGCCACTGTTCACCGGCGCCGTCCCCGAGCAGCAGGTGCGCGACGTCTTCGCGCAGCTCCTCCAGCTCGCCGCGCAGAACGGCGTGACCGGAATGGTACCGCTCGGCGAGGACGCGACCGCCGAGAACGACGAGCCCGCGCTCCCGCCCCTGCATCAGGAGGCCTTCGCCGCGATCGAGGCGGGCGACTACACCCGCGCGCTCGCGGCCTACGAGTCCGCG
>CANSLE010000057.1 GCA_947647645.1 uncultured Microbacterium sp. | reverse complement strand
GTTCGAGCCGGCGTGGCCGAAGCGCGCCGCCGATCTGCAGTCGCTGCTGCGACGCTGGGCACTCCTGGACGATGAGGGGCGGCCGACGACGTGGGCACGAGCGGTCTTCGACGCCGAGACCACCGGTGAGTCGGGAGCCGACGCGCTGACGCTCGACACGCTGTCATCGCTCCTGCCCGGCGAGGTCGACCGCGTATACCTGCAGAACGATCTGACCGCCATCGCACCCGGACCACTCGCTCCACACCTCGACATCCGGTTGCGCTCGATGGCCAACCGTGAATCGCATGCGCAGGCGTCCACCTATCGCTTCACCGCCGAGACGATCGCCGATGCGCTGACGGGCGGGGAGAGCGCCGAGTCGTTGCGCGACTTCCTCACCGCCCTGTCCCTGACGGGTCTGCCACAGCCGTTGGAGTACGAGATCGAACGGACGGCGCGCACGCACGGGACGTTGCGCGTGGGGCCCGACGAGCAGGGACGAACCCGCGTCACGAGCGAGGACGAGGCGTTGCTGCGCACCCTCGTGGTCGACCAGGCGCTGCGCCCGCTGGGGCTGGTGCCCGACGGAGACGTCCTTGTCAGCCGCAGCGGCCCCGACACGGCGTTCTGGATGATCGCCGACGCTCGTTACCCGGTCGTCGCGGTGGACGTCGACGGCGCGCGTCGGCGCCTCGACCGCCATCGGCTCGCGTCTGAGCCGATGGACCCTTCGCCTGCCCGCGAGCGATACGCCCTCCTGCTCGCGCGCCTGCGCTCCGCCCCCTCGGGGGATGCCGCGGCGGCGTGGCTCGGTCGCGAGCTCGACCAGGCCGTGCGAGCACGATCGACGATCGTCGTGAGCGTCCGCATGCCCGACGGCACCGACCGTGAGTTCACGATCGAGGCGACGGGGATCGGCGGCGGGCGTCTGCGAGGGCTCGACCGCAACGTCGACGTGGAGCGGACGCTGCCGATCTCGAGCATCAGCGGCATCCGCCCCGCCTGACGCGGCGGGCCGGGACCGGCGTGGACGCCGGTAGACTGGGACGCTATGGCTGACGGCCCCCTCATCGTTCAAAGCGACCGCACCGTGCTGCTCGAAGTCGCCCACCCCCAGGCGGAGACGGCGCGGCATGAGCTCGCGATCTTCGCCGAGCTCGAGCGTGCGCCCGAGCACATCCACACGTATCGGGTGACCCGCCTGGGCCTCTGGAACGCCCGCGCGGCCGGTCACACCGCGGACGACATGCTCGCCACGCTCGACCGCTGGTCGCGCTTCCCGGTGCCCGCATCCGTGTCGATCGACATCCGCGAGACCGTGAACCGCTACGGCCGTCTCGTGATCGAGCGGGATGCCGAGGGCGCGCTGATCCTGCGAGGAACCGACCCCGCCGTGCTGGCCGAAGTCGGCAAGAACAAGCGCATCCAGCCGCTGCTGACCGGCCACCCCTCCCCCGACACCTATCTGATCGACGCGTGGGCCCGGGGCCACATCAAGCAGGAGCTCCTGAAGATCGGGTGGCCCGCCGAGGACCACGCCGGCTACACGCCCGGAACGCCGCACGAGATCGACCTGCACGAGGACGGCTGGACGCTCCGTCCCTATCAGCGCCACGCCGTGGACATCTTCCGCGAGGGCGGCTCCGGGGTGGTCGTGCTCCCGTGCGGCGCCGGTAAGACCCTGGTCGGTGCCGCCGCGATGGCCGACACCAAGACCACCACGCTGATCCTCGTGACGAACACCGTCAGCGCACGGCAGTGGCGCGACGAGCTGCTCAAGCGCACGACGCTGACGCCCGAGGAGATCGGCGAGTACTCGGGACAGGTCAAGGAGGTCAAGCCGGTCACGATCGCGACCTACCAGATCCTCACGGCGAAGCGGAAGGGACAGTACGCGCACCTCGCACTTCTCGACGCCCTCGACTGGGGCCTCATCGTCTACGACGAGGTGCACCTGCTGCCTGCGCCGGTCTTCAAGCTCACCGCCGATCTGCAGGCCCGCCGCCGCCTCGGGCTGACGGCCACGCTCGTCCGGGAGGACGGTCGCGAAGGCGACGTGTTCAGCCTGATCGGGCCCAAGCGCTTCGACGCGCCGTGGAAGGAGATCGAGGCCCAGGGCTTCATCTCCCCGGCCGTCTGCTATGAGGTGCGCGTGGACCTTCCGCCGTCCGACCGGCTGGAGTACGCCGCGTCCGCCGACGATGAGCGCTACCGCCTGGCCGCGACCGCGCACGCCAAGATCGGGGTCGTGAAGGACCTCGTCGCCCGCCACCCGGGCGAGCAGATCCTCGTGATCGGCCAGTACCTCGACCAGATCGACGTGCTGTCCGAGGCGCTGGAGGCCCCGAAGATCACCGGAGCCACGCCGGTCGACGAGCGGGAGGAGCTGTTCGCGGCCTTCCGGGAGGCGCGCATCCCCGTGCTGGTCGTGTCCAAGGTCGCGAACTTCTCGATCGATCTGCCCGACGCGTCGGTCGCGATCCAGGTGTCCGGCTCCTTCGGCTCGCGCCAGGAGGAGGCCCAGCGTCTCGGCCGATTGTTGCGCCCCAAGTCGAACGGCCACACCGCGAGCTTCTACACGCTCATCGCCCGCGACACCGTGGACCAGGACTTCGCCCAGAACCGCCAGCGTTTCCTCGCCGAGCAGGGGTACAGCTACACCATCCTGGATGCCGAGGGCATCGCCGCCGCATAGGCCGGCCCCGCCGGGGGCGCGAGCACGAGCGTCCGCGGCAGCGGCCGACGTCGCAGCATCCACTCCACGAGCGCCACGTATCCGCCGATCAGTAGGAACGACCAGAGGAAGCTGACGATCCCGGTGTCGTGGGCGGTGGGGTCCGATCCGGCCGCGAGCGAGAGCAGGAACGCCGACAGGTTGTTCACGACGTGCAGGGCGATCGCCGCTTCCAGACCGCCGGTGCGCCAGGTCAGCCATCCCGCCGCGACGGCGAACAGTCCGACCCCGACCTGGCCGAGCAGGTCGTACATGTGCCCCAGGACGAACAGCGGCACGGGCAGCAGGATCGCGAAGGCGGGATGGCGCAGCCAACGCCCGATCGCCTGCATGAGATAGCCGCGGAACACGTACTCCTCGGCCGCCGCCTGCACGGGTACGAGCAGCAGCACGATCACGAGCGTGACTGGCCACAGCGGGTTCGGGGCCGTCGAGACCCCCGCCGTCTCTCCCGGCAGGAGGGACATGAGCGCGGTGAGCACCACGGACACGACGACGGCCACGACACCGCACCGCAGCATCCACCGCCAGCGCAGCCGACCCGCCGCCGACGAGATCAGGCCGACGCGGCGGCCGTTGACGATGAGCGATGCCAGAGCATATGCGGGCAGCATCAGGGCGACGGTGCCGAGCAGGATCGTCACCAGCAACGGGTCGCCCATATCGACGCCCGCCCCCTGGGCCATGCGTCCGAGGCTCTCGAGCCGGTCGGGATCGACCAGGGTGGCGACGGCGATGACCAGCATGACCACCACCAGCGCGACCAGGTAGAAGGCGAGACCGAGCGCGCCTGTCGCGAGCGGCGTCCACCAGCCGGAGCGGCGTCGCGCGAAGAGGAGACGATGGAAGGCAAGACCGCCCGCACCAGCGTCGGTGGGCAGCCGCCGCGGCGCCGGAGCAGACACGAACGGTGCGTGCGGCGGCAGCGGCGGCGGGGTGGGGACCTGCGGCGCGGGCGTCGTCATCCATCCATCTTCTCCGATATCCAGCAAAGGGAAGGAATCCGATGCCAGGATGGGGCTATGACCGCACCGCGCATCCTCGTCGTGGACGACGAACCGAACATCCGGGACCTGCTGGTCACGAGCCTGAGGTTCGCCGGCTACCAGGTCCGCGCCGTCGCCAACGGCGCTCAGACCATCTCGGCCGTGCTCGAGGAGGAACCCGACCTGATCATCCTCGACGTGATGCTGCCCGACATGAACGGCTTCAGTGTCACCAAGCGCCTCCGCGGCGCCGGATACACGGCACCGATCCTCTTCCTCACGGCGAAGGATGAGACCGAGGACAAGATCGAGGGTCTCAATGCCGGCGGTGACGACTACGTCACGAAGCCCTTCTCGCTCGATGAGATCGTCGCCCGGCTGCAGGCCATCCTGCGCCGCACCATGCAGGCCGACGAGGAGTCGACCATCCGCGCCGGCGAGCTCACGATGGATCAGGACACACACGACGTGACCGTCGGGGACGTGTCCATCGACCTGTCCCCCACCGAGTTCAAGCTGCTGCGCTACCTCATGCTCAACCCGAACCGGGTGCTCAGCAAGGCGCAGATCCTGGACCACGTCTGGGAGTACGACTTCAACGGCGACGCGGGCATCGTGGAGAGCTACATCTCGTATCTGCGTCGCAAGATCGACCCGTACTCGTCGGAGCCGCTCATCCAGACCAAGCGCGGCTTCGGCTACATGCTGAAGGCCGGCAAGACCACCTGACCCCGACACGCGATGACGGCGGACGGCGTGTACGCGGCACACGCGAAGAAGAACGACCGCCTCACGTCGTGGTGGCGCGGCCTCAGCCTGCGCGCGAAGGTCACCGGCGTCACCGTCGCCGTCCTGACCGTCGGGCTGCTCGCCGCCGGGTTCGGCACCGCGGTCTTCCTCCGCAACGCTCAGATCGCCGAACGCGACCAGTCGATCAGCCAGACCGTGACCCTCGACCAGGCGAGCAGCCTGCTGAGCGTGCAGGTCGTCGACGGCGTGGCCCAGTTCGAACCGGCCGAGTTCCCCCCGCTCACATCGTTCTACATCGCGGTCTACGGGCCCGACGGCACGCTACTCGCGCGCGGCGGTCCGACCGCCGACGGAGGCCCTGTCTTCCCCGAGACGTTCGGACTCGATCGCACCCTCATGCAGGGCACGGCGCCGTTCGAGCTCACCTCTGCAGACGGAAAGACGACCTACCACGCGGCCGTTGACATCCTGCAGATCCCGGGGGCGCGCGAGAACAACGTGCAGCTGCTCGCCCTGCCGCTCACCCCGGTCAACCAGACGGTGGCGAGCTTCGTCGGGATCTACGGCGTCCTCGCGGTGCTGACCATCCTCGTGAGCGCCCTGCTCACGCGCTGGCTCGTGACGCTGGCCTTCCGCAGCCTGGGCCAGGTGGAGCAGACGGCGATGTCGATCGCCCGAGGCGACTTCGGTCAGCGCATGGGCGACATCGCGCCCGGGACCGAGGTCGGAAAGCTCAAGACCGCGATCAACGCGATGCTCGATCGCGTCGATCACGCCATCGCCCAACGTGACGCCACCGTGCGGCAGATGCGGCGCTTCATCGGCGACGCGAGCCATGAGCTGCGCACTCCGCTGGTCACGGTGCGCGGGTACGCCGAGCTCTACCGGATGGGTGCCATCTCCGGCGACGAGCAGACGGCGCAGTCGATGGAGCGCATCGAGAAGGAGGCGATCCGGATGGGCGGCCTCGTCGAGGACCTGCTCGCCCTGGCCCGCCTCGACGAGCGCCGCGATATCGTCGTGGCCCCCGTCGACCTGCGCCCCATCGCCCGCGACGCGGTGCTCGACGCCCGCGCCACCGCGCCCGAACGCACGGTCTCATTCCTGGACGACGCTCCGCGTCCGCGCGTGCTGCGCCCGGCATCCGCGCCGCCGACGAGCAGCACCCCCACCCGCAAGCGCCCGCCGACGGCCGCGATCGGTGCGCTGCTGCGCCGCCGACCACGCTCGGACGAGAACAGCGCCGGACCGTCCGCGCCCGAACAGGCGCCCCTGCTCGCGGAGCGTGAGCCGGTGGTCCTGGGCGACGAGAACCGCATCCGTCAGGTCGTCGCGAATCTGCTCGGGAATGCACGTCGATACACTCCGGAGGGGTCGCCGATCGAGCTCGCCGTCGGGGTCGACGAGCCGGCCGGCATGGGGTGGATCTCCGTGATCGACCATGGCGAGGGCATCGCGCCGCAGCTGCGTGAGAAGATCTTCCAGCGGTTCTGGCGCGCCGACACTTCCCGCACGCGCGAGACCGGCGGGTCGGGTCTCGGCCTGTCGATCGTCTCCTCCGTCGTCGAAGCGCTGCACGGGTCGATCGTCGTCAGCGAGACTCCGGGTGGCGGCGCGACCTTCCGCGTCGCGTTCCCCCTCGCGCAGGCCCGGGAGGCCGCCGAGCATCTGTTCATCGAGACGCAGCCCCTGCCGCGCATGCACAGCGAGTCCTGACCGGCACAGCCTCCTCCCCAGCGGCGCCGACGCTCGCGGCTGTCCACGGAACGTCACGGATGCCGCGGGTCTCGGGAGCGGCTTCCTAGTGTGGGGCCACACCGATCACAAAGGAGTCTGCCCATGACCGCATTCAGCGTCGATTCGGATGCCGTCCTCAGCGCCACCGGAGCGATCCGGGCCACCGCCGACCGTCTGCAGGGCGAGACGGCCGCCATGCTCGGGCAGCTCACACAACTCCAGGGGGCGTGGACCGGCAGTGCGGCGCTCGCCTTCCAGGGGCTCGTCGAGCGCTGGCGCGCCGCGCAGAGAGAGCTCGAGGGCGCACTCGCCGACATCGGCACGGCTCTCGGTCACGCCGGCACACAGTACGCCCAGACCGAGATGGCGGCTGCGGGCCTGTTCCGCTGACGGCATCAGGGAACGCAGAAAGGCCCCTCCGAAGAGGGGCCTTTCCGATGACGCGGTTCGGACTCAGAAGTCCATGCCACCCGTCGGGTCGCCGGCGGGAGCGGCGGCCTTCTCGGGCTTGTCGGCAACGACGACCTCGGTCGTCAGGAACAGGCCGGCGATCGACGCGGCGTTCTGCAGCGCCGAGCGGGTGACCTTGGCCGGGTCGATGATGCCGGCCGCGAACATGTCGACGTACTCGCCGGTGGCCGCGTTCAGGCCCTGACCGACGGGAAGCTCCGACACCTTGTTCGCGACGACACCCGGCTCGAGACCGGCGTTGAGGGCGATCTGCTTCAGCGGAGCCTCGATGGCGACCTTGACGATGTTCGCACCGGTCGCCTCGTCACCGACGAGCTCGAGCTTCGCGAATGCACGCTTGCCGGCCTGGATGAGCGCGACACCACCACCGGGGACGATGCCCTCCTCGACGGCCGCCTTCGCGTTGCGAACGGCGTCCTCGATGCGGTGCTTGCGCTCCTTCAGCTCGACCTCGGTGGCCGCGCCCGCCTTGATGACGGCGACGCCACCCGCGAGCTTGGCGAGACGCTCCTGGAGCTTCTCGCGGTCGTAGTCGCTGTCGGTGTTCTCGATCTCGCGCTTGATCTGCGTCACGCGACCCTCGAGCTGAGCGGAGTCGCCCGAGCCCTCGATGATCGTGGTCTCGTCCTTGGTGACGATGACCTTGCGGGCCTTGCCGAGCAGGTCGGTGGTGGCGTTCTCGAGCTTGAGACCGACCTCCTCCGTGATGACCTGGCCACCGGTGAGGATCGCGATGTCCTGCAGCTGCGCCTTGCGGCGGTCGCCGAAGCCGGGAGCCTTGACGGCGACCGACTTGAAGATGCCGCGGATCTTGTTCAGCACGAGAGTCGCGAGGGCTTCACCCTCGACGTCCTCCGCGATGATGACGAGCTCCTTGCCCTCCTGGATCACCTTGTCGACGATCGGCAGCAGGTCCTTGATGTTGGAGATCTTCTGGTTCGCGATGAGGATGTACGGGTCCTCGAAGACCGCCTCCTGGCGCTCCGGGTCCGTGACGAAGTAGGGGTTGATGTACCCCTTGTCGAAGCGCATGCCCTCGGTCAGCTCGAGCTCGGTGCCGAACGTGTTCGACTCCTCGACCGTGACGACGCCTTCCTTGCCGACCTTGTCGATCGCTTCGGCGATGAGCGCACCGATCTCGGGGTCAGCGGCGGAGATGGATGCCGTGGCGGCGATCTCCTCCTTGGTCTCGACCTCCTTGGCCGAGGCGAGCAGCTCGTCGGAGAGAGCCTTGACGGCCTTCTCGATGCCCTTCTTGAGCGAGATGGGGTCGGCCCCGGCGGCGACGTTACGCAGCCCCTCGCGCACGAGGGCCTGAGCGAGAACGGTGGCGGTCGTGGTGCCGTCACCGGCGACGTCGTCCGTCTTCTTGGCGACCTCCTTGACGAGCTCCGCGCCGATCTTCTCGTACGGGTCGTCGAGCTCGATCTCCTTGGCGATCGAGACGCCGTCGTTCGTGATCGTGGGGGCGCCCCACTTCTTCTCGAGCACGACGTTGCGACCGCGGGGGCCCAGGGTCACCTTGACGGCGTCGGCCAGGATGTTCAGGCCACGCTCGAGGCCACGGCGTGCCTCCTCGTCGAAAGCGATGATCTTTGCCATAAGTGTGTCGTCCCTCCCGGACGTGAGGATGAGTCTTTAGCACTCGCGATGATGGAGTGCTAACTCATTCTGGCACTCTGGCATGACGAGTGCAAGCCGCGGCGGACCGCCATGGCGGGAGGAGCGACGGGGCGTCAGGCCACGACGCGGACCGATTCGGCCTGCGGGCCTTTCTGACCCGTTCCGACGGTGAACTCGACGGTCTGCCCCTCCTCGAGCACGCGGAATCCCGACATGTCGATGTTGGAGTAGTGGACGAACACGTCCTGCCCATCGGTGACGGTGATGAAGCCGAAACCCTTCTCGGCGTTGAACCACTTGACGGTGCCTTGGGCCATGCGAATCTCCTGATGCTGCGGTGGGACGTCGCAATGCTAACCAGCGCCCGAGTCGCGTCTTCGCCGATCCGTGAACTGTTGACACGAGCGCATCGAAGTGTTCACACGCGTGAAACACGCACCCCGTCGAGCGGTGCCGACGGGCTCAGCCGGCCGGTGTCGCCCCCGCAGTCGTGCGGTCGGCGCCCATCACCACGACCAGCAGCTTGCTGCCGTCGCCACCGGCCAGGCCCGCGTAGGCGCTGCTCTTCGTGACGGCGGCTCCCCCGATGACCTGTGCCAGGCCCCGGGCCGCTCCCTCTGCAGCCGCATCGTCGTAGAAGACCGTCGTGGTCTGGAAGTCGGTCGAGCCGGCGTCCCCAGCGGTGACGCTATCGGCGGGCCAGCCGGCGCCGACGATCTTCTGGGCGATCGCGCCGGCGAGGCCGGATTGCGTGGTCGCATTGAGCACCGTCACCTTGGACGACGTGTCGACGACCGGTTCCGCCGTCACGATCGCGCTCGGCGCGGAGTTGGGGGTCGGGAACAGGGTCACGCGGCCCGTCGCGACGAGGGTGCCGAAGATGCCGAGGGCCACGATGACGACGATCGCGACGGCCGACCACACCACCACGAGGCCGCCGCGCAGGCGGGGGTTCTCGGCACGATGCGCACCGACACGCCCTCCGTCGAGCGGCAGGTCGTCGAAGCGGTCCTTCTGAGTGGGCGTTCTCGGCACCACAGAATGCTACCGGGACGTTCCCGTGCGAACGGCGGGCACGGCCGCGCGGCTCGCCCGTTCGCGCTCCCGTGCCGCGCGCAATCGTCGCAGCCGGTGCACCAGCATGGCGTCATGGGCCGCGGCATCCGGGTGGTCGATGACGCGCCCGATGAGCTGGTAGTAGCGAGCCGGCGCGAGCGCGAGCTCTGCACGGATGGCCTCTTCCTTGGCCGCGTCGTGCACCGTCCAGCGCGACTCGAAGTCGAGCAGGGCACGGTCGCGGTCGGAGAGGGGCACGTCTCCACGGTAGCCCCCTGCGCGGTACGAGCCGCGGCGCGACACCCGGGCGCGGCCCGGACGAGGGAACACGGCGTCGCGACGTCGGGTTGAATGGTGGTGGAGTAAGGAGCCAGACATGACCTACCACGTGACCAAGACCGACGACGAGTGGCGTTCGGAGCTGTCGCCCGAGCAGTACGCCGTGCTCCGCCAGGCGGGGACCGAACGCGCATGGACCGGCGAGCTCCTCGACGAGAGCCGCGCCGGACTTTACACCTGCGCCGCGTGCAGTTCCGAACTGTTCCGAAGCGGCACGAAGTTCGACTCGCACTGCGGCTGGCCGAGCTTCTACGAGTCCGTGCGCCCGGAGGCCGTTGAGCTCATCGAGGACCGCAACCACGGCATGGTGCGCACCGAGGTGCGCTGCGCGAACTGCGGGTCGCACCTCGGCCACGTCTTCCCCGACGGGTTCGGTACCCCCACCGGCGACCGCTACTGCATGAACTCGCTCTCGCTGTCGTTCACGCCCGGCACCGAGACGGACGCCTCGTGATCGAAGCGGTCACCGACTATCCGGCCCTGTCGGCCGTGCGTGGCCGCCGGTCGTGGTCGAAGGTGACGGATGCCGCGCCCACCCGCGCCGAGCTGCTCACCCTCATCGCGGCGTCCGGACGGGTCGCGGACCATTCCTCGCTGCGCCCCTGGCGCGTGATCGAACTGCGGGGAGATGATCGCGTGGCGCTCGGCGCCGCCATCGCCACGGCAGAGGGCGACGACAAGCCGTCGACGAAGCCTTTGCGCGCTCCCCTGCTGCTCGCGATCGTCGCCAGCTACCGCAAGAGCGACAAGGTGCCGCGCTGGGAGCAGGAGGCCGTCGCCTCCGGCGTCGCACACACCTTGAGCCTGCTGCTGGACGAAGCCGGCTGGGGCGTCATCTGGCGCACGGGCCGCTACACGCGCGCGAAGGCCGTCGCGAAGGCACATGGCCTGGGTAAGGACGAGGAGCTGCTCGGGTGGCTGTACGTCGGCGGGAAGCCCGCCGGCGCACGCCCGGGCCGGCGGAAGTCGGTCGACCCCCGCGCGCACCTGAGCCGCATGCCCGCGCCGCCCGCGCCGGGCGATCCGACGCCCGAGAAGGACAAG
>CANSLE010000056.1 GCA_947647645.1 uncultured Microbacterium sp. | reverse complement strand
GCGACCTGGGTCGCGCCGCTGGTGAGCGTGCCGGCGCCCTGCGCCAGCGCGGCGGTGCCCTGCGCCAGCTTCGTGCTGCCGTCGGCGACCTGCTGGGCGCCGTCGGTGAGCGTCGTCGCACCGTCCGTGGCGTGCACGAGCTGCGTGCGGATATCGCTCAGACCGCCGAGAAGACGGGACGCCGCCTCCTGTCCGACGAGCTCGGCCACCGAGCGGCGGATCTTCTCCACGGCCTGCGTGCCGATGGTCGATGCGAGGTAGTTGTTGGCGTCGTTCGTCTTCAGCCCGATCGTCGCCTGGTGCGGCGTCGAGCCGCCGGCGGAGACCAGTGCGGCGGAGAAGTCGGACGGGAGGGTGACCACGAAGTCGACCTTGCCGTTGCGCAGCGCCGTCGCGGCATCCGCTTCGCTCATCGCCTGCCAGGAGAAGGCCTGACCGTCGATCAGCTGCTGCGACACCTGCGCGCCGTAGTGCGCGGCGCCGGAGCCGGTTCCGGCGCCTTCGTCCAAGTCGACCAGTGCGACGGGAACCTTGGAGAAGTGACCGTAGGGATCTTGATTCGCCCACAGGTACAGGCCGCCGTAGAGGACGGGGACCAGCATGAGGGCGATGAGCGCGATCACCGACATCCGCGTCGCGGTGAGCCGCCGCAGCTCGGCGGCGATCATGGCGGGGATCTTCATCGGTGGCCTCCGGCGAGGGGGGTGGTGGTGCGCAGGCGCACGCGACTCGGACGCAGTTCTCGGGCGCCCGACGGATGCGGGGAGCCGGACGACGCGGTGTCGGACAACACCGCGGCCGCGGCCTCGCCCGCGATGACGAGAACGGCGAAGCCGCGCGTTGCGAACTCCTCCGCGAGGCGCCACCACTGGAACGGATCGCCGCCGTGGCGGTCGGGGGAGACGAGGACGAGCCCGTCGACGCCGGGCCGTCGGGAGGCGAGCTCGAGCAGGATGCGGAGCCGATGCGCCGGGGCGAGATCGGCGATCGGCAGCCGCGAGAACGCACGCAGTCCCTGGCCGTCGAGCCAGCGCCGTGCCGAGAGCGGGTCGGAGGCGAGCCCGGCGAACATCAGCTCCTCGGCGACGACGCCGGCAACGGCGATGTTCGGCGCGGGCTCGCTGACATCCGGTGCGTCGATGAGCGCGACCCGGCGCCGCAGTGCGTTGCGAGCGCGCCGGTCGGTGGCGTCGTCGAGCGCGACGCTTCCGGCATCCGGTCGCATCCGCCCCGAAGCGATGAGACCGAGCACGGTCGGGCGCTGTTCGGTCTCGGCGACGGCGAGCGTCGCGCGCCCGCTGCGATAGCTCAGGCTGGTGGCGCCGAGCGCCTCGCCGCGGCGGCCCTTCTCGACCTGATCCAGGCGCACGCGCATCACGAGGCCTCCAGCACGTCGGGGTTCTCGTCGAGCAGGGCGGCGACATCGCGCCACGACAGTCCCGCGATGCTCAGCACCGCACGCACGGCCAACGAGGTGGCGACGGGCGATGAGGCGTCGATGCGGCTGACGGCGCTGCGGGCCGTCTCCTCGATGAGCCGTGCCAGCGTCGGGGCGGCGATGTCGGTGCGCAGGCTCCCGTCCTCCTGGCCGGCGCGCACGACCGTCGCGAGAGTGCGTCGCAACGGCGCCAAGGCGGTGGCGGTCTGCTCGAGGTGCATCTCGTCGAGGGCGAGCGCCGCGGCCACCTGCACGTGGGCGGCCTCGGTCCACAGCGCGGCGGTGAGCCGCGCGAGGGCGAGCGGGGGATGAGTCTCCTCGAGTGACGAGGCGATCGCGTTGAAGCGCTGCGCGCCGGCGGCGACCAGCTCCGCCAGCAGAGCGTGGCGGTCGTCGAAATGGCCGTACAGGGCACGGCGGGACAGGCCGGCGGCGCGGGCGATCTGATCGATCGAGGCGGAGGGGTCGACAGCGAGGGTGATCGCGGCCGCCCGCAGGATGCCGGCACGGTTGGCCTCGGCATCCTTGCGGGGTCGCCGAAGGGGAGCGGTTGTCGTCACCGGGTCAGTGTATTAACTTGCACACGGTTGTGCAAGTTCTGTGCACACGGTGAGCCGATCGGATCAATCGGCGCCGAAGTCGAAGGATGCCGACTCCGACGCCTCGTCGAGAGCCTCGGCCAGCTGCTCGCGTGCGGCGTCGAACGGTGCCGCGTGCCCCGTGATCTCGCCGGATTCGCCGGACGACAGCTCGCCCACGAGCTCGGCCGTCGCGCCGCCGATCAGGCCGAGCCCGGCATACTGCTCGAGGCGTGCGCGCGAGTCGGCGATGTCGAGGTTGCGCATGGTCAGCTGTCCGATGCGGTCGGTCGGACCGAAGGCGGCATCGCCCACGCGCTCCATCGAGAGCTTCTCGGGGGCGTACGACAGGTTCGGCGAGACCGTGTCGAGGATCGTGTAGTCCTCGCCCCGGCGCAGGCGCAGCGTGACCGTCCCGCTGACGGCGGAGCCCACCCAGCGCTGGATCGACTCGCGCAGCATGAACGACTGCGGCTCCAGCCAGCGGCCCTCGTACATGAGGCGACCGAGGCGGCGGCCCTGCTCGTGGTAGGTCGCGAGGGTGTCCTCGTTCAGGATGCCGTTGATGAGGCGCTCGTAGGCGATGAACAACAGCGCCATGCCCGGAGCCTCGTAGATGCCGCGGGACTTCGCCTCGATGATGCGATTCTCGATCTGGTCGCTCATGCCCAGGCCGTGGCGACCGCCGATCGCGTTCGCCTCCCTGACGAGGGCCACGGCATCCGTGAACTCGACGCCGTTGAGGGCGACCGGACGGCCCGCCTCGAAGGTGATGGAGACGTCCTCCGTCGCGATCTCCACGGACGGGTCCCAGAAGCGCACGCCCATGATCGGGTCGACGATCTCCAGCGAGACGTCGAGGTGCTCCAGGGTCTTCGCCTCGTGCGTGGCCCCCCAGATGTTGGCGTCGGTGGAGTACGCCTTCTCGACGGAGTCGCGGTACGGGAAGTCATGGGCGACGAGCCACTCGCTCATCTCGGTGCGCCCGCCCAGTTCGGTGACGAAATCGGCATCCAGCCAGGGCTTGTAGATGCGCAGGGCGGGGTTGGCGAGCAGACCGTAGCGATAGAAGCGCTCGATGTCGTTGCCCTTGTAGGTCGACCCGTCGCCCCAGATGTCGACGCCGTCCTCCTTCATGGCGCGCACGAGCAGCGTGCCGGTGACGGCACGGCCGATGGGCGTCGTGTTGAAGTAGGTGCGCCCGCCGGAACGGATGTGGAACGCCCCGCACGCGAGGGCGACGAGACCCTCCTCGACCATGAGCGGCTTGCAGTCGATGAGCCGCGACTGCTCGGCACCGTACTGCAGTGCCCGGCCGGGGATCGACGCGATGTCGTCCTCGTCGTACTGGCCGAGGTCTCCGGTGTAGGTGTACGGGACGGCGCCCTTGTCGCGCATCCAGGCGACGGCGACGGAGGTATCGAGACCCCCCGAGAAGGCGATGCCGACGCGCTCGCCGACGGGCAGGGACTGAAGGACCTTCGACATGGAACCTCAGTCTACTGAGCGGCGGGGCGACCGCCGTCGGGTCGCGTCCTCGCTCTCCGGGGGTCAGGGTTTTCCCGGGCGAGGGCCACCGTGTCCTATAGTCATGTTCGACGTGCACCCTCCGATGTGGGATCGGGGCTGCCGACGTGGGGTCGGCTGCGGGGGTGCTCTACCTTGGGGGTAGTTGGCATGCGCGCTGCGCGCTTTTCTGTCGTGTCCGCGAAGAGTCCGCTGGTGGCGGGACTTCTCGTCGTTCTGCTGGCGGTAGCCGCAGTGGTCGGCGTCGCGCCGGCCGCACGGGCAGCGGCGGGCCCGGGCGACTATCTGCAGATCGACAAGAGCGTCGACAGGCCGACGCCGCTGCCGGGTGACACCTTCACTTACACGGTGAAGGTCACGTGTTCGGAGCAGGACTGCCTCGGCGCCCAGCTCACCGATGCCTTCCCCGCCGCGCTCGTGGGCTTCGACATCGAGGCCGTGCGATTCACCCCCGACACCACCCCGTACGCCGTGACCTGGACCGGGGGCGCGAGCACGCCACCGGCGAAGGTCGCTGCCGGCACCGCCGTGACGGTCGACATCAAGGAGACGACCGACACTCCCGTGGGTGTCGGAATGTCGGCCGGCACCACCTTCTCGATGCTGGTCAGCCTCCGGGTGCCCGACAACTACCCGCCCGGCAAGAGCGGCGACATCGTCAACACCGCGAAGGTCACCGCGACCAACGCGAACACGGTCGACAGCTCGGCCACGATCAACGTCGACGTTCCCGAGAACATCGCAGTCGGCGTGACGAAGAAGTGGTCTCCGAACCGTCTGTCGTACGCACCCGGAGCCGCCTCCACCATCGCTCTCGGTGTCTCCAACGCCTCGAACGTCAACGTCGACAAGCTCGTCATCCAGGAGCCCAAGACCGCGGTCGACGGAGCGTCCACGCTCGACGCGAGCAACCCCTTCACGATCACTGATGACACGGGGTTCCAGAACGTCTCCCTCCCGGCGTCGTGCACGTCCGTGCAGGTCGACGCCTACGTGTTCCAGGGAGGCTCGTGGGCCTGGAAGACCGGTTCGCCGTCCGCCACCCCGACCCTGCCGAACGGCGTCACGAATGCGCAGGTCGGCGGCATCCGCCTCACCTGCGTCGGCGTGATCGCACCTGGCGACACCGTGGGCCTCGGTCTCGGCCTCGCCCAGCGCTCCACGCAGCGCGATACGGGCGCCGACCTGACCACCGCGGAGCATCGGGTCGACAATGTGGCGAACGGCACCGCGACCGCGGGCTCCCGCACGGCCACGAAGGATGCCGCGGCCAGCTACACCGTGGCACCCTCCCTGCCCACCGTGCAGACCACGAAGAACATCGAGCCCGGCCAGATCACCGCCGGCCAGAGGGCGTCGGCGTCGCTGTCGGCCACCAACGGCGCGGTTCCCGTGAGCGAGCTGCGCCTCGCCGATCTCGACTTCTTCTCGACCGACGTCTCCTTCGGCGCCTTCACGGCGCCCCCCCTGTGGCCGGCCGGCGCCTCTGCGGCGAAGGTCGTCTACCACCTCGCGGCGGGGGGGACGCAGGACGTCGCGTTCGCTGCCGGCGCGGTCCCCGCAGGCCCCCGCTCCGCCGTCACGGGATTCGAGCTGGTCTACACGGGCTCCCTGATCCAGGCGAACGCCACCGCCAACGCCGGCTTCTCGATCGTCACCTCCGAGAACGCCACGGGCGGCACGCCGAGCGTCACACTCACCAACACCGTGGCGTCGACGGCCACCGCGCCGAACGGCCTCACGGCGACGGCGAAGGACAGCGACACGATCCGCATCATCGACCCGTCGGTGTCCGTCACGATCGACAAGACCGTGCGGCCGGGAACCCCCGTCGCACCCGGCGCGAGTGTGGTCGCGTCGCTGCAGACCGTCGCGGCCGCCACCGGCGACGGCGCCCGCATCAACGACATCCTCGTCGAGGACGCCTGGAACGGCTCGCAGGACGCCTTCTGGAACGCCTTCACTCTCACCGCGATCGCCCCGACGCAGGTGCCGGCGAACGCCACGCTCACCGTGCAGGTGCGTCGTCACGACGGCACGTGGGCGACGCTCGCCACGGCGCCGGCACAGGTGCAGGCGTTCGTGTTCCAGATGGATGCCGCGGCCACCACGGCTGCGCTGTCGCCGCTGTCGCCCGCCGACGTGGAAGGCGTCCGCTTCCGCTTCCACAGCGACGCGGGGTTCGCCGACACCACCAACGTGACCCCGAACGTCGTGTTCGACGCCCGTGCGGATCGTCGCACCGGTGGTGCGACCACGACCGGCCCGAACAAGCCCGCGGCCTACACGAACACCGCCGTCGCCACCGTCACCGGCAAGAGCGACGGCGGAAAGACGCTGACCGACGACGCCACCGACACGGCGCCCGGAACGATCCAGACCGAGCAGAACCCGCCCGGACCGGGCCCCGACATCCAGAAGCGCTGGACGCGTGACTTCCTCGACGCGCAGTCCGGACAGCGCGCGGACACGACGCTCCGCTGGAACGTGTCGTCGGGCTTCGCGCCCGTCACCATCACAGACCCGGCGACGGGTGCCGGCAGCCCGGCGGCGACGGCCTACGACGCCTTCGACCTCGTCTCGGTGGCGGCGATCGCACCGAGCTCCGACCCGTACAGCAACGGCTGGTATCTCAAGTACGACACTGTCACCTCTGTCGAGCTGTTCTTCGACAGTGCTTGGCACGCGGTCACCGCGCCCGGCGGAAGCTGGATGACGGCAGGCCGCGGCTTCGTCGGCTACACGCTCACCGCCGAGGAATCGGCGAAGACCACCGGCGTCCGTCTGGTGCTCGGTGAGACGGCGGCCGACACCGCCGCACGTCAGGCCGCGCGGCAGACCGGTCCCGCTTTCGACCCGTTCGCTCCCGCGCCGGGATCGGGAGTCGGCTCCGGTAGCGTGAAGCGCGAGTTCGACCTCACCTGGCAGCTGCGTGATGTCACGCGCTCCTCGGGAACGCCCATCACGGCCGACTCGCTGCTGAACACCTCCACCAAGGGCGTCGTCGACAATGCCGTCCAGATCAGCTCGCGTCCTCTCGCGGGCGGGTCCGACGTCACCGACGGCGACCACGACACGATCCAGATCCTCAACCAGCCTCCGGGAGTGAAGGTCGCGAAGTCCGCCACGCCGACCACGCAGATCTTCACGCCTGTCGCCGGCACGCCGGCGCAGAGCTATCCCACGGCGAAGTGGACGATGACCGCGCACAACGACGCGACTGCCAAGGCCAGCGCGCTGCGGATGACCGATCCGGCCACGTGCAGCCAGACGGCGCTGGCCGGGTGCCAGTCCGACGTCTCCGCGGCCTTCACCGACCCGTTCGACACGTCGAAGAACTATCTGACGGATGCCGGCACGCCGACGCCCTTCGACCGGTTCTCGGCCACGAAGATCACGATCGCCGCGAGCATCCCTGCCCAGATCGACGCGTCGGGCTCGACGGTGTGGCTTCTGCACTACGCGGGGGGCACGTACACGAGGACCTCGCACACCATCGCTCAGGTGAACGCGTTCACCGCCGACCAGCTCGCCGACGTCGTGGGCGTGAGCGTCACCTTCCGCGGCGTGAGCGCGGCGAACACCGGGACGATCGACCAGAGCAACGTCTTCACGGTCACGATCGACAGCCGACTGCGACCCACGCTGCGATCCAGCGGCGACGCGCAGGTGCTCCCGGCCGGAAAGACGGTCGACGTCTCGAACCGCGTGTTCGCCCAGTCGTACGACCCGGTGCTGGCGCCGACCACCAAGACCGGTGACGTCGCGGACGCGAAGGTCGTCCTCACGGGCGGAGTCGTCAACATCACCCCGACGAAGTCAGTGAGCGCGGCCTCGATCGCCGAGCCGGCGAAGAGCACGCCCGTCACGGTGACCCTGGGCGCGAACCAGGGATCCAACCCGCGCAGCACACTCTCGCCCAACGTCGTCGTCGTCGAGGACTTCGCCGACGCGACCGCCTTCTGGAACACGTTCGACCTCGTCGGGCTCGGCGCGGTGACACTGCCGGCCGGCGCCGACCGCGTGCGGGTGGATGTGCACACCGGAGGCATCACCGGAAGCTGGATCCAGGGGTCCGCCGCAGCCACCGCCGCGCTTCCCACGGGTACCGATGTCACCGCTGTCGACGGCATCCGCTTCACCTTCACGCGCGCCGACGGAGGGCTGTTCTCGAACACGCTCCCGGCGGCCAACTGGTCGGCCTCGGCCGCGTTCACCGTGAAGGTGCGCGACGCCCACCGCGACGCGAGCGGTCCGGTGACCTTCGACCACACCGTGACCAACACGCAGTCCTCGCAGTCGACGCGCGTCGACGGCAACGACTCCGCCCTGAAGCAGGCGTCCGCCCAGATCGCGCTCACGCAGGGAACGCACCAGATCGCGGTGAACAAGCTGAGCAACAACGGCGACCGCCTCGTGTCGGTCGGCTCTCCCGTGCCGTTCGATCTCACCTTCCAGAACACCGGTACCGGCTTCCTCACCGTGTCCGAGCTGACCGACACGCTGCCGGTGCAGCTGGATTACCTGACGACGCCGGCGCCCGTGTTCACCACGCAGGCCGGCGGTCTTCTCTCGGACAAGGTCACCGTGGGCCTCAGCCCGGACGGCCGGACGATCACGTTCACGTGGCCGTCGGACGGCAACCGCATGAAGCCCGGTGAGGTGTTCAAGGTCCGCCTGTTCCTCGAGCTGCGGCCCGGCCTCTCGCAGGGCGATCGTGCCACGAACACGATGACGGTGAAGACGGCGCAGCAGCTCACCGCGTGCCGCAACACCGTGCCCGGCGGCTCGACGACCAGCGCGTTCGCGAACGACCCCACGACGTGCGGCACGACCGACTACGTCGGCGTGGTCGCGGGCTCGAACCTGTACACGGTGAAGGGTGTGTCGGGCGCGCTGCCCGGTGCGTACCAGCCGGGCGCCTCCGACGCGATCTGTCAGCAGAATCTCGTCGTCGGCGACAAGGGCTACTTCCGCTCGCCCTGTGTCGCGAACTCCGAGGTCGACGGCACGGATGACTGGGTGCTGCGCAACGTCAACGCGGGGACCGTCCCGGTCGCCCAGATGACGGTGTTCGACCAGCTCCCGACGCCCGGTGACAGGCTGCTCATCTCCGGCACGGGCCGCGGGTCGACGCTCCGGCCCGAGCTGGTCGCCGGCTCCCTCAAGGTCGATGCCCCGGCGGGAACGACGCAGACCATCCAGATCACGACCAGCCCCGACGACTGCGTCAACACGTGGTCGACGCTGACGACAGCGCCGGCGTGCGAGCAGAACGGCGAGCAGTGGGTCGCGGCGTCCGCAGACACCGACTGGTCGGCCGTCACCGGCATCCGTGTGCACCTCGACTTCCGCACCACGGCGGCCCGGGCGCTTGCTCCGGGGCAGGCCGCCGACATCACGTTCTCGACCGTGAACCGGCTGCAGTCGGCCACCCGCAGCGAGGGCGCGTCCTCGAAGGTGCCGGCCACCGACGAGTTCGCCTGGAACCAGTACGGCGTCAAATACCAGCTGACCACCGAGAGCTCCTTCCGCAAGATCGCGCCCGCCGTCGTGGGCAGCCACCTGCGGTTCGGGTCGATCGGCGTGACGAAGAAGGTCACCGGCCCCGCGGCGTCCTACGCGCCGACGAGCTTCCTCGCCGACGTCGTCTGCACCGCGGCCGGGGCGACCCTCGATCTCGGGGCGGCATCGACCGTGACCCTGAGCGCGGCGAACGACTACACGGCACGTATCGACGGCATCCCTCTGAGCGCGGCGGGCACGACATGCACCGTCACCGAGCAGGGCGCCGTGGGGACCTTCGGCGAGACATCGCGCAGCGGTTCGCCGAGGACGATCGCCGTCACCGAGGCCGCGCCGCTGACGGGCGACCCCGTGGAGGTGCCGCAGGCCCAGATCGCGACGCTGACGAACGACTATCAGTTCACCGGGCTGTCGGTGACCAAGCAGGTCCAGACCGCGTCGACGTCGGGCTCCTTCGGCCCGTTCACGTTCTCGCTGACCTGCACGAGCTCGACCGGCGCGCCCGTCGTGCTCGATGACCAGGGCGCGAAGACGTTGACCTTCAGCCTCGCCGCGGGTGAGACCTGGACCGCGCCGCCGAACCGCATCCCCGCGCGCGCCGCGTGCGCCGTGACGGAGACGGACTCGTTCTTCGCGAACCACATCGTGTTCACCGGGACGAACGTGGTCGACGCCGGCAACGGCTCGGCGACGGTCAGCCCCGGGGCGGATGCCGCAGCGGTCACTGTGACGAACGGCTACGACGCGGGCCGCCTCACGGTCGGCAAGGTCGTGACCGGTGCCGGCGCCGACCGGTACGGAACCGGTTCGTTCGACTTCTCCGCGGTCTGCACCTACCAGGGCCAGAGCCTGCTCGACCAGCGCTTCTCGCTGCGGGGCGGTGACACCGAGACGTTCGGCGTGTATCCCACCGGCACCCTGTGCGTGGTGAAGGAGCTGACGACCGGTGGCGCGACCGAGGCCACGCTCGACCCGGCCGACGGTCAGATCACGATCGTCGCACCGACCGACCCGGTCGGCATCGGAGACGTGAAGGTCACGGCCACCAACCGCTTCGACCTCGCGTCCTTCGACGTGGTCAAGGAGCGCGAGGGCAACCTGCTGAACCCGGGTGCGGCGGGACCGTTCACGGTCAGCGCGGTCTGCACGTACGTCGTGGACGGCACCGTGACCGATATCGCCGTGCCCGGTGGCGCGGAGCGTCAGCTCACCGCCGCGAACGATTACCGGGCCGCGTACACCGACCTTCCCGTCGGCGCGACGTGTGAGGTCACCGAGACGGTGACGGGTCACGCGGCTTCTACGAGCATCACCGTGGACGGCGGTGAGCCCGTGACCGGGACGACCGCGACGATCGATCTGACCGGCGGCGACCAGCCGCAGGTCATGACGATCGCCAACACGTTCACCGCCGGGCAGATCTCGGTGACGAAGAAGGTCAGCGGCACCGCGGCATCCGCCCACACCGGTGACACCTTCGGCGTGACCCTGGTGTGCACGTGGTACGGCGAGGATCTGCCGATCCCCGGGGGCGCTGTGCGCGACCTCACGGTGGGAACGCCGGTCGTCTACACCGACCTGCCGACCGATGCCGCGTGCGTGCTCACCGAGTCGCGCACCGGCGCCGCGAAACAGGTCACGATGACGGTCGACGGAGGCCGCTCCGCGAACCCGGCCACCGTGGTCGTCGCCGCCGACACGACGATCGCGATCGGCGTCGACAACCGCTTCGACAAGCCTCTGCCGGCGACCGGCGGCAGCTCGGCGCTCATCGTTGCCGTGTCCGGATTC
>CANSLE010000055.1 GCA_947647645.1 uncultured Microbacterium sp. | reverse complement strand
GCCCGTGCGGAGATGGCGACCCGGCCGGGGATCCGTGCGGCATCCATGATCAGCCCACCCGCCGGCCGCGGGCCGCGTCGACGGCCGCGCGCAGGTTGATGCGCCCCGAGACCGCGGCGCCGACCAGACCGCCGATGGCGCCGAGCGCCGCCACGAGCACCATGCCCCAGAATCCGAACGCCAGGGCGGTGAGGGCGAGCACGGCACCCGCGACGGCGCCCCACACCGTGGGGCTCGCGCCGGTCACTGGACGCGCTCCGGAGTCGGAGCCTCGTCGTCGCCCGGGATGTGCACGTCGACGACCGTCACGTTGACCTCGGTGACCTCCATGCCGGCGAGCTCGGTGATGGCGTCGGCGACGGCCGCGCGGACGTCGGAGGCGACGCGCTGCAGCTGCTCGGGGTACTCGGCGACGATCGTGATGTCTGCGGCGACCTGGGTCTCGCCGACCTCGACGTTCACGCCCTGCCCGAGATCCTTGGCGCCGACGGCCTCGCGGATGCTGCCGATGACGCGGGCCGCGCCGCCGCCGAGCGCGTGGACGCCGGGGACCGACGACGCGGCGATGCCGGCGATCTTCGCGATCACCGGGTCGACGATGACGGTCTTGCCGCCGCCGGCGATGGGGGCGGGGGACGGGATGGTGCTGCTGGTCATGATGTCTGTCCTTTCCGACCCTCGGTTGAGGGCGTTCACAGATGAGACGGCCCCGGTCGCGCATTCGTCACGGTCGTTTTCCTGACAGTTACCTGAGTGCGCACCTCGACGTAGGGGTCCCGGCGTGCGCACGCGTCGTGCCCTAGACGCCGTGGGGCGGCACCGCAACCCCTTGGCGCGAGGGGCGGGACGTGCGACGGTGGGGATGTCCGCGGGGGCAGGGCACGACCGGGCACGAGGGAGGGGCGGCATGGACGCGCTGACGCACGTCGACGACGGCGTCCTCGCCGCGCGCGCCGCCGACGGCGATGAGCGCGCGTTCGCGGTTCTCGTCCGCCGCCACAGCGGCTATCTCATCGGCTTCGCCACCCGTCTGCTGGGCTCGCGTGCCGACGCGGACGACTGCGTCCAGGAGGCACTCATCGTCGCCTGGCGCCGACTTCCCGAGCTGCGCGACCCGGCGCGCGTGCGCTCGTGGATCTCCACGATCGTCGCGCGCAAAGCGACCGACCGTCTGCGCGCCGCGAAGCCCGCGACCCCGATCGAGGACGCCGAGCCGGAGGCACCGCAGCCGACGCCGGACGAGTTCGCCGTGGCATCCTCTCAGTTGGACATGCTGCGCCGGGTGCTCGACGAGCTGCCTGTCGACCAGCGCACGGTCTGGCTGCTGCGCGAAGTCAGCGGCTACGGCTACGACGAGATCGCCCGCGAGTTGGGCGTCTCCCTCACGGCTGTGCGGGGCAGACTCGCCCGTGCACGCGCGACCATCTACGACCGCATGCAGGAGTGGAGGTGAACGACATGACGCGTGAGGAGATCGGCGACTCGGGACACACCCTCGAGGAGCTCGCCGCCTATCACGACCGCGGACGCACGCCGGCGATCGCTGCCATCGAGGGCGACGCGCAGTGCCGCGCCGTGCTCGACTCGATGGACCGCCTGGGCGCCCTGTCGCGGGAGCTCGTCGAGCACGACGCCCGCACCGATGTGGCGGAGTCGTGGTTCCAGCAGATCCTCGGGGAGGTGGCCCGGGAGTCGCGCGCGGGCCGTGACCTGCCACTCCTCGACGACGACCCCGTGCGGATCGTCGTCACGGAGGGCGCCGTGCGCGGACTCGTGCGCGACGCCGGCGACGGCGTGGACGGCGTTCTCGTGGAGCGGGTACAGCTGACGACGGCGGACGCGCAGCGGATGGACGTGCGCCTGACGATCAGCGTGCTGGATGAGGCGATCCCCCCGGGCACCGGTCTGCCGGACGTGGCGGAGCGGGTGCGGACGCGCGTGCGTTCGGCGCTCGAGCAGGACGGCGGATGGACGATCGGGGAGATCGACGTGGTCGTCGACTCCCTGCGGCTGCGGGAGGACGAGCGATGAGCGACACGACGACCCTGGTGCCCGGCGACGGCGCGCCGGCCGATGACGCCGCATCGGTGGATGCCGCCGCCCGCGCCGTGTCCGGCGTCGCCGAGCTGTACTACGCCGCTCCCCTGCCGACGCGCCTGTGGCGCACGGCGGTCGGCGCCGGAGACGGCCCGTACAGCTCCGTCTCACGCCGCGGCGGTCACGTCGAGGCGACGGTGAGCATCGGAGTGACGTGCGGACGCGTGCCGGAGGTGGCGCGAGAGGTGGCCACGCGGGTGCGCCAGGCGCTCGGCGATCCCGACGCGCACGTGACCGTCCGCGTCAGCCGCATCACCTCCGCGGACTGAGCCCTCCTCAGCGCGGAGCAGAGGAAGGAACACCCTCAGGCGGTGGCCCGCAGGCGGTACCTCAGCGCCGCCAGCTCGGCGTACAGCGCGGCCGGCACCCGTCCGTCGAAGGTGCGGTAGAAGTCCTCGGTGAGATCGGTCTCCTGCAGCCAGAGGTCGCGGTCGATCTGGAACAGCGCCTCCAGATCGGCCTGCGGCACGTCGATGCCCTCGAGGTTGAGGTCGTCCGTCCGCGGAAGGCGGCCGATCGGGCTGTCCACGGCCGGGACGCGGCCTTCGATGCGGCGGATGATCCAGTCGATGACGCGCGCGTTGTCACCGAAGCCCGGCCACAGGAAGCGGCCATCATCCCCCTTGCGGAACCAGTTGACCTGGAAGATGCGCGGCGCGCGGTCGAACCGGAGCTGCTGACCGACCTTGAGCCAGTGCCCGAAATAGTCGGCCATGTTGTACCCGCAGAACGGCAGCATCGCGAACGGGTCGCGGCGCAGCTCCCCGACCGTGCCCTCGGCGGCCGCGGTCCGCTCCGAGGAGATGTTCGAGCCCAGGAAGACACCGTGGGTCCAGTCGGTCGCCTCGACGACGAGCGGCACGTTGGTCGCCCGGCGTCCGCCGAACAGGATGCCGTCGAGCGGCACACCCGCGGGCGTCTCCCAGTCGGGGGCGATCTGCGGGCACTGCCCCGCGCTCACCGTGAAGCGGGAGTTCGGGTGCGCGGCGGGACGGCCCGACGCGGGTGTCCAGGCCTTTCCCTCCCAGTCGGTGAGCTCGGCGGGCACGTCGTCGGTGAGCCCCTCCCACCACACATCTCCGTCGGGGCGCAGCGCGACGTTCGTGAAGATGGTGTTGCCCCACAGCGTCTCGACGGCGGCCACGTTGGTGGACTCTCCCGTGCCCGGAGCGACGCCGAAGAACCCGGCCTCGGGGTTGATGGCCCACAGGCGTCCGTCCTCCCCGGGCCGCAGCCAGGCGATGTCGTCGCCGAGGGTCTCGACGCGCCAGCCCGGGATCGTCGGGCGGAGCATCGCGAGGTTCGTCTTGCCGCACGCCGACGGGAAGGCCGCCGCCAGGTGGAAACGGCGCCCCTCCGGACTGATGACCCGGATGAGGAGCATGTGCTCGGCGAGCCACCCCTCATCGCGACCGATGACCGAGGCGATGCGCAGGGCGAAGCACTTCTTCGCGAGGATCGCGTTGCCGCCGTAGCCGGAGCCGAAGGACCACACCTCGAGGGTGTCGGGGAAGTGGACGATGTACTTCTCGTCGTTGCAGGGCCACGCGGCATCCGGCGCCCCCGGCGCGAGGGGCGCGCCGACCGAGTGGACCGTCTTCACCCACGGCGTGCCGGCGGCGATCTGCTCGACCACCGCGGTGCCGACACGCGTCATGATCCCGATCGAGGTGACCGCGTATGCGCTGTCGGTGATCTGCACACCGATGTGCGACAGCGGTCCGCCGACGGCTCCCATCGAGAACGGCACGACGTACATGGTGCGCCCGCGCATCGCCCCCTCGAACAGCGGCGTGATCGTCGCGCGGATCTCGTCGGGCGCGACCCAGTTGTTGGTGGGACCGGCATCCTCCTCGCGCGCCGACGCGATGAACGTGCGTGCCTCGGTGCGGGCCACATCGCTCGGGTGCGAACGGGCCAGGTACGAACCGGGGCGCCACTCGGGGTTGAGCTTGATGAGCTTGCCCTCATCCACCTGCTGGCGCAGCAGCGCCTCGTTCTCGGCGCGTGAGCCGTCCACCCAGTGGATGCGGTCGGGCTGCGTGAGAGCGGCGACCTGGTCGACCCAGGCGAAGAGGTCTTCCAGGCCGGCTCCGGCGAGAACGGGGCGACGACCGAAGGCGGCCGCCCCCGAGGAAGCGCCGCCTCCGTCCGCGGGAACGGCGGCGGGGCGGGTGAACAGGTCGGCAATGGCCATGTCGGCTCCTTCGGCGTGAGGGACGTCGCGGGGTTCTTCTCTTCCACAGTGCGCGCCTCAGGGCATCAATTATCAGCACGGAGATCGTCAAGAACGATGATTCTTTCGCTATGCTCAAAGAATGGCGTCCACCTCCCTCGAGCTGTCCACACTCGGCCATCGCATCCGCCACCACCGGGTCGCCCACGGCTACACGCTCGACGCGCTCGGCGCGGTCGTCGGCGTCGCGGGCAGCCAGCTGAGCCTCATCGAGAACGGCAAGCGCGAGCCGAAGCTGTCGCTGCTGCAGGCGATCGCCACGGCCACCGGCACCGACGTCACCGACCTGTTGTCTGCGGAGCCGCCCAACCGCCGCGCCGCGCTCGAGCTCGAACTCGAACGCGCCCAGACCTCCTCGGTGTTCCGGAGCCTCGGCATCCCGCCGGTCCGCGTCACGAAGGCGACCACCGACGAGACCCTCGAGTCGGTGCTGGGCCTGCATCGGGAGCTGCAGCGTCGCGAGCGCGCGGCGATCGCCACACCCGAGGAGGCGCGGCGCGCGAACACGGAGCTGCGACTGCGCATGCGCGCGAAGGACAACTACCTCCCCGAGATCGAGAAGCTCGCCGAGAAACAGCTGAAGGCCGCCGGACACGTCTCCGGGGCGCTGACCCACCGCACGGTCAGCATCATGGCGTCGCAGCTCGGCTTCGAGCTCATCTACGTCGACGACCTCCCCCATTCGGCCCGGTCGGTGACCGACCTGGAGAACGGGCGGATCTACCTGCCCCCGGCATCCATCCCCGGCGGTCACGGCCTGCGGTCGATGGCGCTCCAGGCCATGGCCCACCGTCTGCTCGGGCACACCCCGCCCACCGACTACGCCGACTTCCTGGAGCAACGACTGGAGATCAACTACTTCGCGGCGTGCTGTCTCATGCCGGAGACCGCGTCGGTCGCGTTCCTCGCTCAGGCCAAGAAGGACCGCAACCTCGCCGTGGAGGACTTCCGCGACGCCTTCGGCGTGACCCATGAAGCCGCCGGGATGCGCCTGACCAATCTGCTGACCCAGCACATCGGCATCCGCCTGCATTTCCTGCGCGTCGACGGCTCCGGCGCGATCATCCGCGCCTACGAGAACGACGAGCTGCCGCTGCCCATGGACGTCACCGGGTCGGTGGAAGGGCAGGTCGTCTGCCGCCACTTCGCCGCACGCTCGGCGTTCGCCGAGCAGAACCGCACAGTCGAGCACTACCAGTACACCGACACCCCCGCGGGCACCTTCTGGTGCTCGAGCCAGACGGGCCGCACCGCGGACGGGGAGTTCTCGATCACGGTGGGGGTGCCCTTCGACGACGCGCGCTGGTTCCGCGGGCGGGAGTCGCAGAACCGGGCCGTGTCGAGCTGCCCCGACGAGTCGTGCTGCCGGCGACCGGATGCCGCGCTCACCGAGCGCTGGGCGGGGCGGGCGTGGCCCAGCGCGCGCGTGCACATGCAGATGTTCCGCCCACTGCCGCGTGGCGCCTTCCCCGGGGTCGATGACGGCGAGGTCTACGCCTTCCTCGACCGCCACGCCCAGGGCTGATCACGCAGGGCTGATCACGCAGGGCTGACGGCGGGGGCTGCGAGCCTATGCGGCAGGCAGAACGACCTCCACGAGCAGACCGCCCTCGTCGCGCGAACGGAGCGTGAGCCGCCCGTCGTGGGCCCGCACGATCGCCGCGACGATCGCCAGCCCCAGCCCCGCGCCTTCCCGCTCGCCGTTGCGCGAGCGCTCCGCCGCCCGGCGGAACGGTTCCAGCAGACCGGACAGCAGCTCCGCGGCGACGAACGGCCCGGAGTTCTCGATGCGCAGGCAGGCTCCGCCGGCCGTCGGCTCGACGTCGATGCGCACCCAGCCACGGTCGACCTCGTTGTGCACGACGGCGTTGTGGACGAGGTTGACGACGAGCTGCTGCAGCAGGGGCTCGGAGCCCACGACGGTGGCCGGCGCGGCGGTGACGTGCAGCGCGACGCCGCGAGCTTCGGCGAGGGGAAGCAGCGTCTCGGCCGCCTCATCGACGACGAGCGAGGCGTCGACGAGGGTCGGCGCGAACGCCCCTCGCTCGGCGCGGCTGAGCGCGAGGAGCGCCTCCGTGAGATCGATCGCGCGCCGATTGACGTGGGCCAACCGCGCGATGAGGGCATCGACGTCGCGGTCGGGGTCGGCTTCGGCGACGTCGAGCATCGCCCGTGTGATGGCCAGTGGTGTGCGCAGCTCGTGCGACGCGTTCGCGGCGAAGCGACGCTGCTCGACGACCTGTGCTTCGATGCGCGCGAGCATGGCGTCGAAGCTGTCGGCCAGCTCGCGCACCTCGTCGTGCGGCCCATCGGCGCCGATCCGATGCGACAGCGAACCCGCTGCCGCCCACCGGGTCGCCCGAGTGATCCGCCCCAGGGGCGCAAGCATGCGTCCCGCCAGGAACCAGCCGCCTACGAGCCCGACGACGATGAGCGCACCCCACGCGGCGAGCGCCGGCGGGACGAACGCACGCACGAGGTCGCCGCGGCCGGGAACGAAGCCGGCGGAGGTGGGGTCGACCCGTTCCGGCACGTACCGGAGGAGGAAGAGCCACACCACCGACAGCAGGAGCGCCCCCGAGAGGGCGACCGCACCCGCGTAGCTCAGCATGAGCTTCACCCGGAAGGTCGGCCCCGCAGCGCGGCGGGGCGGGCGGGATCCCACGCTCACCCGTCCCCGTCCCCCTCCTCGGCATCCGCGCCGGCCGGTGCCGCCTCGATGCGATAGCCGACCCCGGGCACCGTCGCGATCACCGCGGGACCGCCCAGGCGCTGCCGGAGACCCGAGATGGTGATCCGGACCGCGTTGGTGAACGGGTCCGCGTTCTCGTCCCACGCCCGGGCCAGCAGCTCTTCGGCGCTGACGACACCTCCGCCGGCGTCGAGCAGCACGTCGAGCACCGCGAACTGCTTGCGGGTGAGGGCGACGTAACGGCCGTCGCGGTACACCTCGCGGCGGAAGGGGTCGAGTCGGATGCCGGCGCGTTCTCGCACCGGAGGACGCGCCCGGCGGCGTCGGCGTTCGAGCGCACGCAACCGCAGCACCAGCTCCCGCATCGCGAACGGCTTCGTCAGGTAGTCATCGGCACCGAGCTCGAACCCGGATGCCTTGTCATCGAGTCGATCGGCCGCGGTGAGCATCAGGATCGGCAGACCGCTGCCGCCCTCGACGATCGACGCCGCGACAGCGTCGCCGGAGGGTCCCGGGACATCGCGGTCGAGCACTGCGATGTCGTACACGTTGACCGCGAGCAGCGCGAGCGCGGCATCGCCGTCGCCGGCGAGGTCTGCGGCGATCGCCTCCAGACGGAGTCCGTCCCGGATCGCCTCCGCCAGCAGAGGCTCGTCCTCCAATACCAGCACGCGCATGCTCCGATGGTAGGAGGAGGTGCGTATCGTCCGCGTATCCGATTTCACCGACGCTCTCGCAACCGCCGAGCCGATTCACTCGTGCCCATGGCACCACCGCTCTCGACGTACCCCGTCTCGCTCCCCCGTCGCCGTCGCGGATGGCTCCGCGCGGCCGCCGTCGTGCTCGCCGTCGCCCTCACCGCGGTGACAGGGGTCGGGCTGCTGCTCGCCGACCCCCTCACGCGGGTGCCGGGTCGGAGCCGCCTGCGCCATCGGCGCCGGAGCGCGTGTCGGATGCCGCGACGTCGGAGGCCGACGGGTATCTGCCGTGGGGGGTGACCCCCTTCGACACGACGTATCCCGGCATCTCCCGGCTCGATCCCGCGCTCCGGGACGCGCTCCAGCGCGCGAGCACCCGGGCCTACGACGACGGCGTCGGGTTCTTCGTGACCAGCGGCTGGCGTTCGCCGGCTCAGCAGGAGGCGCTGCTGTCGGACGCGGTGGCCCGCTACGGGTCGCGCGAGCGGGCAGCGCGCTGGGTGGCGACGGCCGAGACGTCACTGCACGTTCGCGGCGCGGCCGCGGACGTGGACGGCAGCGGGACGCAGGACTGGATCGCCCGCCACGGGTCGGCGTATGGACTGTGTCTGGTCTACGACAACGAGCCGTGGCACGTCGAGCTGCGACCCGATGCCGCCGTCCAGGGATGTCCCCCGACCTACCCGGACCCGACGAGCGACCCGCGGCTCGCCCCGTGAGCCGGCCGGACCCCTCGATCGCGCGTGGCGCGGTCGGGGTGTTGCGTGTACTCTCGCCTCTTGTGAGGTTCGCCTAACCTCACCGACGGGAAACCGCCGGTGAGGCTGCGCTGAGGCAGCGGGTACCGGCCTTGCTCCCCTCTCTCGAAGAAGCGCCCGTGCTCGCCACGTTCCTCATCGGCCTCCGCGAAGGCCTCGAAGCCGCACTCGTCGTCGGCATCCTCGTCGCCTATCTGGGCCGCATCGGCCGGCGCGACGTCCTGGCGCGGCTGTGGATCGGCGTCGGTCTCGCCGTCGCCCTGGCGGTGGGCATCGGCGCCGTCCTCACATTCGGCGCCTACGCGCTCACCTTCGAGGCGCAGGAGCTCATCGGCGGCATCCTGTCGCTCGTCGCCGTCGGCATGGTGACGTGGATGATCTTCTGGATGCAGAAGACCGCCCGCACGATGAAGAGGACCCTGGAAGGCGGTGTCGATCGGGCGCTGGCGACCGGAGGGCTGTGGGGCATCGTCCTCATCGGGTTCGTGTCCGTCGCGCGCGAGGGCATCGAGACCACGCTGCTGCTCTGGTCGATGGTCCAGTCCTTCGGCGACACCCCCTCCGCCCTGCTCGGCGCGCTTCTCGGACTCGCCGCCGCCGTCCTTCTCGGCTGGCTGCTCGCGCGCGGGATGCTGCGGCTGGACCTCCGGGTGTTCTTCGGGTGGACCGGCGGCTTCCTCGTGATCGTCGCCGCCGGTGTGCTGGCGTACGCGATCCACGACCTGCAGGAGGCGGGCGCCCTCCCCGGGCCGTTCTCGGCGCTGGCTCCCCTCGTCGGCGGCACGGTCGCCGTGGGCGCGGCCGCGTTCCCGTTCGGCTGGGCGTTCGACCTGTCGGCATCCATCCCGCCGGGCAGCCCGCTGGCGGCGATCCTCCAGGCGACCGTGGGCTTCATGCCGCAGATGTCATGGCTGCAGGTCGTGGCATGGATCCTCTACATGGTCGTCGTCGGCACGCTGTTCGTCCGCGGCCTGCGCCGGCGCCCCGCCCACGCGGCGCCTCCTTCCGTCTCCGTCCCACCCGTCCCGCACCACCAAGGAGCATCATGACCCGTACGCGCACCTGGGGAGCCGTCGCTGCACTCGGCGCGACCGCCCTCGTGCTCGCCGGCTGCGTCGCCAAGACCGACGTGGCCGCGTCCGACGCACTCACCGTCACGTCGACCGACACGTCGTGCGAGGTATCGACCACGAAGGCGACGAGCGGCAACCTCACCTTCTCGGTGTCCAACGCCAGCGCGCAGGTGACAGAGTTCTACCTGCTCGCAAGCGACGGTCTGCGCATCGTCGGCGAGGTGGAGAACATCGCGCCGGGCGCCTCGCGGACCCTGACCGTCGTGGCGCAACCGGGCGACTACTTCACCCTCTGCAAGCCCGGCATGGTCGGCGAGGGGATCGGCCGCGCCTCCTTCTCGGTCACCGGTGCCGCCGTGCAGGCCGCCGGCGACGGCGCGGAACAGAAGCAGAAGGCCGTGAACCTGTATGCGGCGTTCGTGAAGGACCAGGTCGAGCAGCTCGTCCCGGCGGTCGCGACGTTCGTCGCCGCCTACACGTCCGGCGACGACGAGAAGGCGCGATCGCTGTTCCCGTCGACCCGGGCCTTCTACGAGCGCATCGAGCCCGTCGCGGAGTCGCTGGGCGACCTCGACCCCCGCATCGACTACCGCGAGATGGATGCCGTGGCAGCAGGTCTCACCTGGACGGGATTCCACCGCATCGAGAAGGACCTCTGGGTGCCCGCCGCGGACGCCCTGAACTCCGACGGCGCGACATCGGCCTGGAAGGACTGGGCACCGTCGACGCCCGCGGAGCGCACGGCACACGGAGACAAGCTCGTCGCGGACGTCGCCGAGCTCAACGACTACGTGCACTCCGGCGCGTTCCAGAAGGCGCTCGACGACCAGGGCGTGGCCGGGATCTCCAACGGGGCGATCGCCCTCCTCGACGAGGTCGCGACGGGCAAGATCAGCGGCGAGGAGGACTGGTGGAGCGGCACGGACCTCTCCGACTTCGCCGCGAACGTCGACGGCTCGAAGATGGCCTTCTCGCTCGTGAGGGACTTCGCTCTCTCCTCGGGCAGCACCGGCACGGAGCTCGCCGGACGCATCGACACGGGATACGCCGACCTCGAGGCGGCCCTCGCCGCGCACGGCTCGCTCACGAGCGGCTTCGTGAACTACCGGCAGCTGACCGACGCGGACAAGCGCCAGCTCACCGACCTGATCAACGCGCTGGCGGAGCCGCTGTCCAAGCTCACGTCGACGATCCTGAAGTGAGCACGGACGCGCACACCGACGGGACGGTGCCCGACGAGGGACCCGTCGACTCGTCACCGCGACCCGGCCTCAGCCGTCGCGGTCTGCTCGGGCACGCAGCGGGCGTGGGGGCGGCGGGTCTCGCGATCGGCGCCGGCGCGGGAGCGGCG